>JAIFKY010000181.1 GCA_020049345.1 Anaerolinea sp. | reverse complement strand
GACCGGGTGTAGTGACAGCCGCTTCGGTTTTTCCTCCAGAAAAAAATGCCCCTGCCCTGCTGCATGAGCGCGGGCTGGTTGACGGGAAGGCAACGGCGTACGTCTGCGAAGGGTTTGTGTGCAAACAGCCGACGAATGACGCTGAGACACTTGCAAAACAACTAAGTTAAAGGCACAGTATGAAAGTTGAGAAAATCTCTCCAACAGAGTTACATAGGCTACTATCCGTTTACGATGTTTATAAACAGGAAAGGGTCGAAGATAAAAATCCTTTCCTTTCGTTATTGACCACCATCGAACAGGCGCAAACGGGGCACACATTTATGGAACGGATATGTCAGCCAGGAGAGGTCATCATCCGCGAGAATATGCCGGGGGATATTTTTTATATCATCCGTTCCGGGCAAACTGTGGTCATCAAAGGTGATTTGAAAAACCCAGCTATTTTGGGGTTTCGCAGTACGGGAGAGGCGATTGGGGAAATGGCTTTATTGGAAAACCTGCCTCGCTCTGCCACAGTCATTGCGCTGGATGTGGTGACTTTATGGTCTTTTAGCCGCGAGGCGTTTTATCAGTTTATGAGAGAGAATCCGTTGTTCAGCATCAACCTGATGAATATGCTCAGCAGCAGAATTCGCAAATCGGACGAGGAGCGGATGCGCGGTTATGCGCGGGAGAAGGAGCAGGTGGTGGCGCTGGAAACCTTGAGCAGGCAGGCAACCCACGACCCGCTGACGGGCTTGTTCAATCGCCGTTACCTGGATCAAATTTTGTATGGAGAGGTTGCCCACGCACGGCAAAGCGATTCACTGCTGGGCATTGTCATGGCAGATGTGGATCACTTCAAGCATATCAACGACAGGTACGGTCACAAAGCGGCAGTGGGCGATTTGATGAAGGGATGCGTGCGCTCGGCAGATATTGTCTGCCGTTATGGCGGCGAGGAGTTTGTGATTGTGATGCCCGGCGCGTCGGAGACCACTGTGATTCGCTGCGCCGAGGAAATCCGCGCCAACTTTGAAGGGTTATTTGTGGTATTCGAAGACCAGAAAATCCAAGCGACCATCTCGCTGGGCGCGGCAATTTATCCCCTGCATGGCGCGAATGTAGATGAGGTATTTGTCAATGCCGACCGCGCCATGTACGAGGCAAAGCACGGAGGGCGCAACCGGGTTGTGATTTATTCAGGTAAGTTTTTGCAATAAATCTCCTTCAAGCAGGCTCAGGACGAAGGAAAAACTTTCAGGAGCAAGCAGTTATGTCTGACCAGCCCGTACCGCGAAGATCATCTGAAATGGATAATTTTTTGAGTTCCCGCCTGTTCGAGTTGGAAAATGAAAAATCCGTCCGCATCATCCCTGATTGGTTGAAGGAATTAAAGCCCTACCTGCCCCCTGACCTGTGGCGCAAACTGGTCGAGGATGATACGCGCAGGGGGTTGCTCAACAATGCGCTGGATCGAATGCAGGCGCTCCATTATGTCATCTCGACCTACCTGCCCAGCGACCTGGTGCGTGAAAAAACAAAAGACCCCACAGCGGAGCGCGGTGGAAAAATAATAAAAGGCTGTCTGCTATTCTCGGACGTGAGCGGCTTTACCGCGCTCTCGGAGCGGCTGGCTGTGTTGGGTCCCCAAGGGGCGGAATACCTGACGGAAGTCATCAACCGCTATTTTACCGAGATGATTGACATCCTCTCGCGCTCGAACGGAACCCTGCTCAAATTTGCCGGGGATGCCACCCTGGTGTTTTTCCCCGAACAACCAAATGGTGAACATGCCCTGTGGGCGGCGCGCGCCGGGCTGCGAATGATGCGCGCCATGAAAAAATTTACCGACCTGCCCACCCCGCTGGGTCCCGTGACCATCACCATGAAGATTGGGCTTTCGGCGGGCGCATTTCTCGCTGCCAGTGTCGGCTCGGAAAAGCGGATGGAATACGCGTTGATTGGTTCCACCGTTTCACAAGCGCTTCAAGCCGAAGGCTGCACCAAGCCCGGTGACATTGTGGCAAACCAGCAAGCCGCAGACCTGCTTTCACCCACGTATGAAATGGAACAAGTGAAGGCAGGTTTCTATCGACTGGAGCCCAAGGCGGAAGAAAAGCTGGACGAATACGAAATCACCCGCAACGAAAGGCGCAAAATCCGCAACAGCGCGGTGCAGTGGGATAAAAACCTCAAAGAAATCAAAGAGGAAATCAATCAACAATTAAATCGGGTTAAGGGGTTGACTCCCTACCTTGCCAGCGAACTGGTGGAACGTATTATCACCCATGCCGACCAGCGCCAGGTGCAAAGTGAGTATCGCCCAACGACGGTTATGTTTTGCAATTTCACAGGTCCCGACACCCTGCTTGAATTATGGGGAGAGGCGGGCGCAAAACGTGTGACTGATTTATTAAGCGATTATTTCACCGCCATCAATGAAGTCATCAGCCGCTTTGGGGGTATCGTCAGCCGCATTGACCCGTACAGCCAGGGGACGAAACTACTGGCGTTATTCGGCGCGCCTGTCGCCCACGAAGATGACGCCCAGCGCGCCGTCAGCGCGGCGTTGGAAATGAATAAAGCCCTGTCGAAACTGAATCAGGATTGGGCGGAGAATCTTTTGCGTCACCTGCCGACGGGCAGTAAAAAGGTTTTCATCGAGCAACGTATTGGCATCACTCTCGGCGATACATTTGCGGGGCAGGCGGGAGCATCTACGCGGCGCGAATATACTGTGATGGGTGACGAGGTCAACCTGGCGGCGCGGTTGATGAGCGCGGCGCGGGTGGGACAAATTCTCATCAGCCAGCCAGTTTTTGAAACCATCAACGACTACTACGTTACCCACAAACTGCCTGCGGTGCGCGTGAAAGGGAAGAAAAATCCAATCGAGATATGGCAGGTGGATGGTCCGCGCGAAGATACCCTGTTCAACCGCATCCACAAACGCCCGCCGCTCATTGGGCGGGTATCTGAGCTTGAGCGAGGCTGGCAAACTATTCAACGCGCCCGCGCAGGAACAGGCTGTATGCTGACACTGGCAGGGCAGGCGGGCATCGGCAAAAGTCACCTGGCAGACGCGCTGCTCAAACAAGCGCTGGAAAACGACTGGCAAATCCACGCCTTTCAATGTCATTCCTACCTGAGGGAAGAACCCTATTCCTGTTGGAAAGGGGTTCTGCGTTCCATCGCAGGAATCACCACGATAGACCACGACCTGATCCAGAAGGAAAAACTGGAACATCTCGCCGCAGAACTTGATCTGCCTGAAAAATATTTCACCGCGCTAACCGAAATGATGAAACTACAGGAAACCCGGTCCACAGGCGACTTTGTAGACGAAAGCGGAAAATGGAATGCCGAAGAGTTATTAGCCAGCGTCAAAAAAGGCGAATTCAGCCGAAAAAGCAGAGGCTCCAATGCGCTGAAAAAACTGGTTGAAGGCGAAGGCACAAAGCAAAATCTTGATAAAAAGACCATACAAAAATGGCGATCAGCACTGGCAGCGCTTCTTTCCGCCCTGTCTTCCAAAAAACCGCTGATTATCTTCTTTGAGGACGCGCATTGGATGGATGCCGAATCGAGAGCATGTCTCGAAGGATTCAACCACGAACTGACAACCCAGCCCCTGCTCTTTCTGCTTGCCGCGCGCCCGCAGGAAGACAGCATGGAAAAAATCGGCGAGGTGATCGAACTCAAGCCTTTCACCAAAACTGAAACCCGCGCAATGGTGGCTGAGATTCTCACCGCAGGGCTGGTGGAAATCATTCATGAGCAAAGTAATGGCAGTCCGCTTTTTGTGGAAGAAATCAGCCGTTGGATTCGAAACACGCACAGCATCAACGAGACCCGCCTGAAGGAAATCCTGCAAACGTCTGATATTTTGCAAAAACTGGTCTTGAGCCGTCTGGAAAGCCTGCCCGAAGGTCAGCGCGAAGTGGCGCGCCTGGCTTCGGTCATCGGCATGGAATTCCGCACCAGTGAGGTGAAAGCCCTGCTGCCAGAGGCAATTGACCCCGCCACACTCCACGACTACCTGAACGACCTGAAAAACGCCGGGTTGATCAACATGAGCGAACACGGCTTGGACAAGCGCTACGCCTTTGCCCAGCCCATCTTTCGGGATGTTCTCTACGCCAGCCTGCCATTCGAGCGCCGTAGCGAGCTTCACAGCCAAATGGCAAAGCATTTGGGGCAATTGCCCACCAGCCGCCGAAAAGACAAAATTGCGAATTTTCTCGAAACTGAAACAAACGTCAATCCGCTGCGCGATGCCGAAAGACTGGCATATCACTACGAAATGTCTGGGCAATGGCTGGAGGCGGCAAAGCAACTGCTCCATACGGCAGAAAGCGAAACCCTGTACAACCGCGCACTCACCCTGCTGGAGAATTATCCGCCTGATAAAATCAACCCTGAAATCAGACTGCAAAAAGCCGTCATACACATTGGCTTGGGGAACATTGCCACCCAGCGCGGCGATCTTGCCGCCAGCGCCGCCGCTCACGAATTTGCCCTCGCTGCCCTGCCCGCCGAAGAAACGCCATCTGACCTGACTGTTAATCTCACGGCGCGCCTGTGCCTGCTGTTGCCCAGTCAGGGGAAAATTGAGTCAGCCGAAAAACAATTAGCCAAAGTGATTGATCAGCGACCCAATGACTGGAGGCTGCGCGGAATATCTGCCTGGTTGGTCTGGCGCAATGGGCATGATGCCTCGCCTCAAATTGAATCCTGCCGCGCAAGCCTGCCCCAAACTGACAGCGAAGACAGCCTGCGCGTGCGGGCATGGATGGACGATCTATCTGGAAGTTGGTCACAGGCGTCAGAAACATATCAATCACTTGGCGAATTCCAATTGGCGGCTCTGGCTTGGGTACAATTGGGAGATGATTTTTTGAGACAGAAGAATCCCACCGAGGCAGGCAAACGGTATGATCTGGCTTCCGCCGTCTGGCAGGATTCGGATTTCTGCGGGATGGCGTTGATCCGCTATCGGCGGGCTGAGTTGGAATGGCAGGCGCGTCACACGGCAAAGGCGCTGGCGCTGCTCAAAGAAGCGCTGACCCTTTTGGAAAAATCCGCGCCCGCGCTGCAACCCGAAGCGCGAAACTCAATTCAAAAAGCCCTGACACGGGTAAATGACAAATATTACGGCGATTGGAAATATTGGCGCTGGCAGCCATTTGATGACCTCTCGCGCATCAAATTCTGTTTTCCGCTTTTTCAAGAGGCTAAATGACCCTGACCGTTTTGCTCAAAAGAGTCGCAATCTTCAAGTCCCTGCCCCCAAACGCCATCGAACAAGTGGCTGATGGATTAAAAACGCGCACCTTGCAGGCAGGTGAAGTGCTTTTTAATCTGGGAGACCCAGGGGATGAAATGGTCATTGTCCGAAGGGGAAAAATTGCCATCTACGTACCAAACGCCGACACCCCGCAGTCGGGGCAAACCCTACGGATATTTCATTCGGGAGATGTTTTGGGTGAAATGGCATTGATAGACCGCCAGCCGCGTTCAGCCAGCGCGCGCGCCGAGACAAGGGCAGTCATTGCCACGCTCGATATTGCAACATTCAAACACCTGATGGAAAACCACCCGGAAGTGGCCATGGGCGTAATGAGCGGCTTGAGCGGAAAAATCCGCTATACGACAGACTTTATCAATGAGATGAGTCAATGGATGAAAAAACTGGCAGATGGGAATTATCAGGGCATCGAAACGCCTGCCGACCTGCAGGATAGTTCGCTCTCCGCCCTGGCTGCGGAATTCGTCCGAATGGCAACGCAGGTGCGCGAGCGCGAGGAAAAATTACAGCAGGAAGTGGCACAACTGCGAATCGAGATTGATGAAACCAAACGCCGCCAGGAAGTCAGCCAGATCACCGAAAGTGATTACTATGTCAACTTGAAGGAAAAACTCAAGGCGCTGCGCGAAGAAGAGGACGAGGTGAGCGCTCCTCCAGGCGCAGCCATGCGTTTGATCTACGGAAAAATCGAAGCATCTGATGAAAAGAAAGAGAACAAATAGGTTGGGCTGGGTCGGGTGTGTAGAAAATCGTGTTGCGTGTTTCGTTTTGAAGGTTGATGCAATAAAAAAACCTTTCAAGACCTTTGCTCCCTTCGCAATGAATCTCTTTCGGATTGTCTGAATGGGGGTAGCTCTTGCGGACTCCATAAATTAGATACGCCTTGCAGTTTTGTAGAGAATTGATGAATGGAAAAATCAGCCCTTTTGTACCGCTCATCACGACTAATAAAATAATCAAAACAAAATGCGAGGGAACATGAATTCACAAAAAGCCATGCCGTCTCAAAATATAAAACCGAAATGGAAACTGGCGAGCCTTTTTTTCTTGATGGTCGCCTTTTCTGCATGGCTGATGGTTGCCTGCTCGATGGAAGGCATTGACCTGGGCGCAGCCGCAGGAGCGCAGGAAACCATGATCGCGCAGGAATTATCCACGACGCCTGTCGCCCCTGTGGAAGTCACCCCCGCTCCCAGCCAGGAAAACGCCGCCAAGCCCATTCCCGAAGCAGAAGCAACAGAGTTGCCTCAGCCTGTGGGTTCAGTTGCGTACATCGCCGGGGGAACCGAGCTAATGGTGGTAAATTTGGACGGCAGCCAACCCGTGACCATCACCCATGGCGGAGTGGAAAAAAACAGCCCTGTCTGGTCGCCCAACGGACAGCAAATCGCCTTTGCTGCCAATGTCAACGGCAATTGGGATGTGTACGTGGTCAATATCAACGATGGAGTTGTGACTCAATTGACCGACTCGCCCAACAAGGATTGGTGGCCCAGTTGGTCGCCGGATGGGAATATGGTGATGTTCGA
>JAIFKY010000221.1 GCA_020049345.1 Anaerolinea sp. | reverse complement strand
GCGCGTCCAATCTCGGAACCGTCCGCGCAGACCGCCGCGTTGTTCGACATGTTCTGCGCTTTGAACGGAGCGACTTTGATTCCGCGCCGCGCATAGATTCGGCAGAGCGCGGTCACGAGCAGGCTCTTGCCAGCGGATGAACTTGTCCCTTGAACCATCAATACTTTTGCGGTCATGAATATTTCCTTTTACCACGGAGAACACAGAGAGCACGGAGATTTTATCCGGGCTCTTTCGGGGGCTAAGCCCCCGAAAGAGCGAAAAACAGTTTCAAGATTTTTCTCTTCGCGAAAGCGGATTCCACGCTTTCTTCGGTGCGGACTTGGGCAGGTGACTGGTGTCGTTAAGTGAGTTGAGAATCGCGCCTGCTGGATAAAATGCGACTTCCGAAAGCGAAGCGGTGGAAAGATGGAACTGCCAGTACATGGTTGACGGCAACTTGAGCGCGAGACAAATCAAGGTTTGCAGGACTCCGCCGTGAGCGACAATCAAAATGTTTTGGTCTTCGTGTTTCTCACGGAGTTCATCCAGCATGGATTGGACTCGCACGGATAATCCTTCGAGAGTCTCGCCGTGGGGTGGCGCGTTCTTGAAAATGTCGGCTTCCCAATCTGCGAGCGTATCGGGATGTTTGGCTTTGATTTCGTCGTAGGTCAAGCCT
The DNA here is from genome assembly GCA_020049345.1 of Anaerolinea sp. GTDB lineage: Bacteria > Chloroflexota > Anaerolineae > Anaerolineales > Villigracilaceae > Villigracilis. The sequence continues at coordinate 5,295 of JAIFKY010000221.1, read as the reverse complement.
TCCCAGTCGCCAAAATTCACTTCGCGCAGACGTAGGTCAGGTTTGCAACCCGATATTTGCGTGATGATGTTTGCCGTTTCGGTTGCGCGCTGTAAATCGCTGGAATAGACGGCTTCAAATGGTTCAGCGGATAAACGGTCGGCGAGAGCGTGTGCCTGATTGCGCCCCGTTTCGTTGAGTGGGATGTCGCTTTGACCTTGAAAGCGTTGTTCGAGGTTCCAGTTGGTTTGTCCATGGCGGATGAGGAGAAGGTTCATGGGGAAAGGATGAGGGATAAAGGATGAATTATGAAGGATGAAGGATGAAAAAAGAAAGGGCGGCAAAGCCGACTGAAAAATATAAAAGGCGGCGGGCACGGGATAGGTCTTTGGATGTGGGAAGACGCAGACCCTTGCCAAGGGCGTAGTGGTCGAGCTTTTCCAGTTCCACGCCGAGGGCGCCTGCCATGGCACTCATTGGAATTCCCGCGTTGGGGCTGGCGGTTTGATTTGAGTCACGCCGCATAATTTTCCATGCCTGCGAAAGACTCGCTCCGCAAAATGGCGCGGATAAAACGATGAATAATCCAGCCAGTCTCGCGGGGATGAAATTCAGCAGGTCATCGAGCCGCGCAGGGACTTTGCCGAGCCACTCGCGTTCTTCGTCGTGATAGCCGAGCATGGAATCCGCTGTGTTGATGAAGCGATACGCGAACGCGGCGGGCAATCCGCCGAGGGCGAAGAAAAACAGCGGAGCGACGATTCCGTCCGAGGCGTTTTCGGCAACGGATTCAATTGCCGCCGCCGCGACTTTGGATTCATCCAGTTGAGATGTATCGCGGCTGACGAGATGCCACGAAAGCAAGCGCCGCGCTTCGGGGAGGTTGTCGGCTTCGAGTGCAGATTGCACGTCACGGGCGGCGTGGTCAAGTCCGCGCAGGGAGAGGGTAAGTTTAAGGGCAAGAGCAGTGAGAATGGTAATTAGTAATTGGTGATTGGTAATTAGTAACTGGTAATTTGTGATGCGTGAAATGAATTGTGTGATTGTGATGCCTGTGAGGACGGAAAGCGTAACACCGACAAAAAGGATGAAAACGCCGTAAGCCAGTTCGGCGAAGCGGTTTCCACGCGGACGAAATCGCATGAGAAAGGCAATCAGGTTTCCCATCCAGGCGGTGGGATGGAAACGATTCGGCGGGTCACCGAGGAGGAGGTCAAAGAGGAGGGCGAGAAGAGGCATGAGGGAAAAGGATGAATGAGGAGGGATGAAGGATGAAAATTCGCCCTGAGCGTAGTCGAAGGGCTTATTCAGCGTCTAGTGATTCGTTTAATGCCTGTCGCACAGCACGGGCGATGAGCCAGCCGAGGACGGTGACAGAGCCTGCGTAATTTTGGAGTTTGCCTTTGCCAGTCGTTGCAACGGTAATCGTGTCTGTGGATGTGCCTGTGGCGAGGTCGCCGTCGGGTGTGCGGATGTTTCGCGATTGGATGACGGCGGTCTTGGCTTCGGTGGCGGTGATGAAGGCGTTGAGCATTGCGCCGCGGGTCAGGTTTGCGTCCAGCAGGAGGATGATGTTGATTGTGCCAGCTTGAGGACGATACGGCTGTGTGATGCCTGCGCTGGCAGCGTTGCCGACTCCAGCAGTGATTAATGCGCCGACAGATAAGCCGTCCACTTCAAAGAAAGCCAACCGTGCCTTGCGGAGATAAACGGCGGTCAGCAAGCCGACAAAAGAACCATCTATCCCACAGCGGCGGGCAAGGGAACGTAAGTCCGCTTTGGGATTTGTGGAGTTATAGTCCTTGTCCACATGGGCGTTGAGGATGTGACTGGCTCGCCGAAATCCACTGCCGACAATTGCGGACGAAAGCACGTTCAGCGGGGACTCACTGCGGATGTGAATCACTTCGGGAGTTTCAGAGATGGAGATGCCGTGTATGGGAATGTTCATATATGCCTGTGGCAGGTGACGCTTTTAGTGCAGCGATTTAGGGTTTATTGTTTGTCGTTGTGTTGTCTCAGCCATGTTTATCAAACAAAACGTAGGTCACGTTTGTAACGTGGCGGTTTTGATTAGTTTCTAATTTTCAAAACCTACCCATGTATTGTAATTATTCAGACCAACATAATCAAATGGTACATAAGATACAACAGAAACAATCATATCCATAATATCCTTTGGAATTTTCCCATTGTTGTCACGTATTTGTTGGCATAAGTCCCTACCCCAAAATGGTATACCAGATCTGTATTCTGTATATCCAAGTATCAACTGTTTTTTCTTCCAAATAAGTCCCAGACTGCAACCTCTTGCGCTAGGATCTGTTGGACCAGCCCAATATCCATCTGGGTCTCCTAGTTTTTCCACCGCTTGTTCCATGGTTATTGGATAGTTTGGGTATACGTACAAATATTCAAGATTACCATTATCATATGTCATTCTCACACAACCTGTAGTTTCGGGGACCTTGCAAAGATAATTTACGATTCTTCCAAAATCTTCCGTCTTGTTACTATCAATAAATGGAAGCTCGTTTACGGCCAATAAGGAGTCTTCTTTTGACGTTACTCCAGGTTTTAATCCATGCCAACATGCCGCTTCGCACGTATCGTTAGTGAGCCAACTTTGATCATACAGATTGGGGTCAAGAGTCGCTAAATCAACTTTGTCAGGTGCGGGCGAGTCTCTAAAATAGACAAAACTTATTATTGTCATGACGATAAACATACTAAGATAGATTAGCGATTTGCTTTTTGACATACTATCTCCTAATAGTCACGTTGCTTCGGGAGTTTGGGAGATCGAAATGCCGCTTGGTAATTGGTAAATTGGTAGATTAGTAATTGTTTGTCGGCTGTCATTTGGTTAATCTCCAATCTCCACTTACCACTTACCACTTACAAACGCCAACAACGATACCACCTCAACAACCTCCACCGTCATACCGAACACGTCGCCTGTGACGCCGTTGATGCGGGACTTGGCGAGACGCAGAACAAGAGCGGCAGCGAACAAGCCAACTGCAAGTGAAACCAGTCCGCGTTTGCCGAGAAAGAGTGCCAGTCCAAGCGGAACGATTGCGCCTGCGACAATGAACCACGAGCGGAAGCCTGCTTTGAAATCCGCTCCCATGCCGGAGGGGCGGGCAAGCGGGAGCAAGCCAGCGGGCAAAATGCACCAGCGGGCGAGGCTTGCCGAAAGTATGATTCCAAAAGCAGATTGAGGGGTGAGGGAGGAAAGGATTGCGGCTTTGAGAAGCAATACCAAAATTAAGGAGATTCCGCCGAAGGTGCCGAGGCGCGGGTCTTTCATGATTTCGAGTCGACGTTCGATAGTCGTGCTTGCCAGCAGACCGTCACAGCAGTCAGCGAGACCGTCGAGGTGCAAGCCGCCTGTCAGCGACACCCAAACTACCAGAGTCAGAATCCCAGCCACGGGCGCGGGAAAGAGCCGAGTCGTTCCCATCCATGTCAGCCAGGTCAATCCGCCGATGATTAATCCAACAAATGGATACCAGGCCGAGGCGCGTCCGCTGTCGCCTGTTTGCCAGTCTTTGCTGGCGGGCAGGGGGATTGTGGTCATCAAGTTGAAGGCGGTGAGAAGGTGTTTCATAATTTTGTGGAGTGCAAAGTCTCCAGACTTTGCACTCGAAAGTCTGGAGACTTTCGAGTCCAGTTATTCCTTGTCGCTCACGCCAGCTTCGCCGAAGGTTGCCATTTCGGAGAGAATCTTGCAGGCGGCTTCTGCCATGTTGATGCCGAGCGCCGCGCCTGTGCCTTCGCCGAGTCGCAGGTCGAGGTCGAAGAGCGGTTTGAGGTTGAGCCAGTTGAGCATGACCCCGTGACCAAATTCCTGCGAGCGATGCGCGGAGATGAGATAGGGGCGGGCGGCGGGAGCGATGGCGACAGCAATCATCGCGGCGGCGGTGGAGATGAAACCGTCCACCATCACGGGTTTGCCGTTGGCAGCCGCGCCGAGGATGACGCCAGCCAGCCCGCCGATTTCAAAGCCGCCGACTTTGGCGAGGACATCCAAGCCGTCTTTGGGGTTGGGCTGGTTGACCGCCAGCGCGCGTTCCACGGCGCTGATTTTGCGCTTGAGACCTTCGTCGTCCACGCCTGTGCCGCGACCCGCAATCTTGGCGGGCGATTCACCCGTCAGCGCGGCGGCAATAGCGGCGGACGGAGTGGTGTTGCCGATGCCCATGTCGCCCGTGCCGACAATATCCAGCCCGCGCTTGATTTCCGCTTCGACGACTTCCACACCCGCGAGGATTGCCTGCTCCGCCTGAGCGCGAGTCATCGCCGCGCCCTGTGTCATGTTGGCTGTGCCTTTGGCAACCTTCTTGACGATGAGGGACGGATGCGGCGCGAAATCGCTTACCACGCCCATATCCACCACGGCAACGCGCGCGCCGACATGCCGCGCCAACACATTGATTGCCGCGCCGCCGTTGAGGAAGTTCATCACCATCTGTGGCGTGACCTCCTGCGGAAAAGCGCTGACGCCTTCGGCAACGACTCCGTGGTCGCCAGCCATCGTGACGATGACTTTATCCTTGATGGATGGAATCGGCTGGCGATAAATCCCCGCTAGTTGAATCGAAAGTTCCTCCAAACGTCCCATGCTGCCTTGTGGCTTGGTCAACATATTTTGACGCGCCTGTGCGGACTGCATGGCGGCTTCGTCGAGCGGTTGAATCTTTTTGATGATGTCTTCGAGTTTCATATTATTCTCCATGTTGTGTATGTCGTTGCGAGGGCGCACTTGCACTTCGCCCGAAGCAATCGCCATGTATGAGGGAGATTGCTTCGTCGGGGAGAGCGCCCTCCTCGCAACGACATTTGATATTTGAATGGTTTATCTTTTCCAAGTCTGGCAGGCGGTGACAAAATTCCGTGCCAGGGTTGGGTTGGATGCGAAATGCAAATGGACGTACGAAGCAAGTAGATTATTTCTTGCAAAGCCTTCGGGCTGCGACTCGCCGCCCGCTCTTGATTGGATTGCGTAAGCGAAGGCATTGCTTTCTTCGGGGCGAATCCACTCCGAGTAGTGGAATTCATGTCCGCGCGCGGTTTGACCTTTGCCCAACAGCGGACTGGATTGCAAGGCGACAACTTCGTGGTAGCCCATTTTGAGTTTACCCGTCAAGCGGGTGGAGCCAGGCAGGACGCCCATCATCGGGTATTCGGTTCCTGCTTCATCGAAATATGATTCCGCGAGAGACATCAACCCGCCGCATTCGGCGTAGGTTGGGATTCCCGACTCGATGGCGGATTTCAACGCCAAGCGCATGGACTGATTCTCCGCGAGTT
>JAIFKY010000316.1:901-6858 GCA_020049345.1 Anaerolinea sp. | reverse complement strand
TGATCTGCAACCCATTGCGGTCAATAATGGCAACTAAATTGTCGAGGTGGTAATGCGCTGCGCTGGCAGAGGCTTCCCAGATGGAGCCTTCAGTCAATTCACCGTCACCCATAATGGTGAAAACACGGTTGTTGCGCCCATCTTTTTTAGCCGCAAGCGCCATTCCTACCGAGATGGGCAACCCATGCCCAAGCGCCCCAGTGTTTTGCTCGATACCCGGCACGCTGCGAGTGGGATGACCAATAAAGTCAGATTGGTATTTTTCCATAGTGTCGAGGGATTCAATCGGGAAAAAGCCCTGCCCCGCCAGAACTGCGTATAACGCTTCGACCGAATGACCTTTGCTGTGAACGTAATGGTCACGATCCATCTGGTCAAAATTTTGCGGGGTAATGTTCATGGTGTGGTTATAAAGAACGTTGAGGATATCCACACAGGACATGCTACCGCCAGTGTGTCCCGCTTTTGCAGTATAAATAATATGCAAAACGGTTCGGCGGTATAGGATGGATTTTTGCTCCAACATCCTGAGCGTTTCATTGGGAATAAGATTGTGCGCCTGTATTTTCATTGTGAATAATTATTCCTTAGTGTAATAAAATTCATCGTGTGTTATAATACATGACAATAGAAAATATATCAATACAAAATGAATAATTATTCAGTAACTGACAAATATTCACAGGAAATGGAAATATGCCACATATCGACGAACTAAGAATGATTGCACGTGTAGCGCGCATGTATTACGAATGGGATATGCGCCAGTCAGAGATCGCCAAACAACTTGACCTTTCCCAGGCTACCGTTTCGCGGTTGATCAGCCGCTCCAAGGAAGAAGGCATTATCCGCATTTCTGTTCATATTCCCACTGGGGTACATACTGAGCTGGAAGAAGCCTTGGTCAAGAAATTTGGTTTGCGCGATGCCATTGTTGTAGACAGTATCGAAGATAATGAAAAACTGATCCAGCGTGATTTGGGAGCATCAGCAGCTTACTATCTCGAATCTGCAATCCACCCGAACGAGGTGATAGGCATTTCTTCGTGGAGTGCAACCCTGTTGGCAATGGTAGATGCGCTTCATCCCCTGCCGCGCAAACCTGGAGTAAAGGTCGTTCAAATTTTGGGCGGAGTGGGCAACCCATCCGTGGAAGCACACGCCACCCGCCTGACTTCTCGCATGGCTCAATTGGTCAATGGAAGCGCAATTTATTTACCGATATCTGGGGTGCTATCCTCAGAAGCCGCACGAGACATTTTAATGGCGGATGAGGTAGCCCAACATGCCATCAGGTTATTTGATCACGTCACTACTGCTTTAGTTGGTATTGGAGCTATTGACCCTTCGCCACTACTGGCGCAAAGCGGAAATATCTTTGCCCCCCAGGAATTAGATCTGCTGCGTCAGGAGAAAGCAGTTGGCGATATATTAATGCGGTTTTTCGATCAAAATGGAAAACTGGTGAAAACTGGGTTGGAAAAACGCGTCATCTCAATGAGTCTGGAACAGTTAAGCAAAGTAAGCCGTGCTGTTGGCGTGGCAGGCGGCTCTCGAAAATACGCCGGCATCTTGGGCGCCTTGCGTGGACGCTGGATCAATATCCTGATTACCGATCATTTCACAGCCAGGCGACTGGTGAACGAATAAACCGCCATGATTTCAAGAACGCCATTTCGCATCAAAATTTATGAGACAAAAAGAACGATTTTCCAGATGTAGTTGCCAGACCACATGATTGGGTTTTATTGTAGTGACAGAGGTTTACGATCGCGGGTTCGTACAAAGGTGCCTGATAGACGAACCCGCGGTGCGTAATATTTTGGCTAACTAACAATTTTTGTTAAAGTCGAAACAATTGTCCACGCATGTCACAAAATGAACAGCTTTACTTCTCCTTATCAACCCAACTACACAAACTTCAAAATACTTCCACTCGATTTCTTCCTTTACGCTTTGCAGCATATAAGGCTTGATCGGCATTATTACAAAGCGCCTCCAAAGTTTTATCCTGTGGATAGGAGGCGACGCCACAGCTAAACGTCACCGAAAACTCCGCATCACCTGAGCGGTGGCAAATCTTCGAAAAATTCTCGCGCAGTTCATCCATTAGCAAGGAAGCGCTGACAGCGGTTGTGTCCGGGAAAACGACGCCAAATTCCTCACCACCATACCGCCCGACGATGTCGCTCGTACGCAAACGGCGGGATAACATTTGCGAGAGACTCTTCAGCACGCGGTCGCCAGCGGGATGCCCATAATGGTCGTTGATGGATTTGAAACGGTCCAGATCGATCATGGCAAAGGCGATGTCATTATTCGTAGATTGCCGACTGGCGCGATTGATCTCTTTTTCGAGACGATCCTTTAGGGTGGCATGATTCAGCAGCCCAGTGAGACTATCACGATACATCATGCTCCGTAGTTGTCGATAGCGTTCAATACGTGATGAGGTCGCAGAGACCAGATGTCGTGGTTCAATCGGCTTGACCAGAAAATCGTCGCCGCCGAGTCCCACTGCTTCGAGTTGCTTATCGCGATCAGATTCTGAAGAGAGAAAAACAATTGGGATGCTGAGATACAAGTCTGTCTGGCGGATCACTTTCGCGAGTTCCATCCCGGTGCAGTCCGGCATGTACATGTCGAGCAGGATCAACTCTGCGTTGGATTCTTCCAGCGCGGTTTCCACCTGAAAGGGATCGGTGACGATGGTAACTTCCATGCCTGCCTTGCGCAGAATCGCACCACTGGCTTTGGCTTGCAGTATCGAGTCGTCCACGATCAGAACACGGTACGGCTCACGATCTTCGCCGAGAACCATGCGATCCAACGCATCAATGACCGAACTAATGTTGATCGGTTTTACAAAATAGGCATCCCCACCCGCGCGGACAGCCTGAATGCGTGCCGACATCTCATGGTTACCGGAGATAAAGAAGACCGGAGGATGCAAAGGAATGGAACGGTACAGTCCGGTAATTACATCCACGCCCGCCATTTCACTTTCGGGAAAGGCAATGTCCATCAGAATTGCGGCTGGCAAGGCTTGTAGCAGGGCGTCTTTCATTTCCTGAATAGTGACGAATGATTGAATGGTATATCCAAAATAGCTGATCTGTGAAGCCAGCATTTTGATCTGCATGAGATCATCGTCCACCAAATAGATCAACTTGTTTGAACGGGAAACTTGAACCGTCATTTTTACACTGTCTTGCATAACGCCTCCATGATTTTCAGGATGATGCGGATCATTTTGATTTTTTCTCAAATGCCTGGCGTACATTTCCAAGTTCGCGTTCGAGTTCTAAAAAAATTACTTCCGCGCCTTGCGTAGTTTCCTGCTTGCCAATTCTTTCCAAATCCTGACTTAATTCAGCCATGCGTTTTGCGCCGATGCTGTTGCAATTTCCTTTGAGTGTATGTGCGGCCCGCCGCAGCATTACGGGATTTACGTCTGCAACAGACAAGCGCAGCATATCGCATAAGGCGGGCGTTTCATCTAAAAAAAGCGCAATCATTTCTTCAACAAAATCTGGTTCGCCTTCGATTTGCAGCAAACGCATATCATCTATAAATGCCCAGTCTACGGTGGGAAAGCCTGCATGTAATTGGGAGGTGTCTTCCATTGATGACAATGTTCCTTCTTTTTACGAATTAGATCGTGTGTGACACTTTGATAACGCTTCGGTCAATTCTGCAATGCGGATGGGCTTGCTGAGGTAATCATCCATACCTGCCGCAAGACATTTCTCGCGGTCACCAGACATCGCCTCGGCAGTCATCGCAATGATGCGCGGACGACTTTCGCGCGGCCACTTCTGACATATTTGGCGCGATGCATCCAGACCGTCCATCTCCGGCATTTGCACATCCATTAGCACCACATCATACGGCTGACGTTCCAAGGCTTCCAGCACTTCAAGTCCATTGGCTGCCAGGTCGGCGCGATAGCCCATCTTGCGTAGAGTTTGTATTGCAAGCCGCTGGTTGACAGGATGATCTTCGGCGAGCAGAATCCGCAGGGGCAATTCATTCGCCATATTTGAATCGATCTGCTTGGAGGAGGTTTGCGCGATTGCTTTTCGGGGGACTGCGTCTGGCTGCAGCGCGAAGGTTTCCATCAGGGCGTGATGCAGTACGGCAAGGTTGATTGGCTTGTGGAGATATGCAGCAAAGTGAATCGCATCTGCACCTGCATCTCTGCGCCCAAGTGATGTCAACATGATCAGCGGCATTTGCGTAGGATCAAATTTCTTGCGAATTTCCTGTGCGAGGGTAAGTCCATCCATTTCGGGCATTTGTAAATCAAGCAGGGCGACATCGAAGGGCTCGCCTTTTTGAATCCATTCCAACGCTTGCTGTGGAAATTCCGTGTCGCGCGGAATCATGCCCCATGTGCGGGTTTGGGTCGTCAGAATGCGGCGATTGGTCGCGTTGTCATCCACGATCAGAACGCGCTTGTTCTGCAATTGTTCCGGACTGACATTAAGGTATGCCTTGGGCTGTGCTGCGCCAACTTCGGTTTGAATCGTAAAATGGAAGATGCTGCCTTTGCCCGGGACGCCGTCACTTTCCACCCAGACATTGCCGCCCATGAGTTCGCTCAAGCGTTTGCTGATCGCCAGCCCCAGTCCCGTGCCGCCATACTTGCGTGTAGTGGATGTGTCCACCTGCGAAAAAGATTTGAACAGGCGATCCAACCGGTCAGCGGGGATACCCAAGCCGGTATCGCGCACTGCAAAGTGAAGTTTGACCTGCTTGCCCAGAACGACCGATGCGGCAGGGTCTATTTGGACTGTCACCACCACTTCGCCTTTTTCTGTGAACTTGATGGCATTGCCGAGAAAGTTCAGCAAGATCTGCCGCAAGCGCGTCACATCGCCGATGATGGCGTGCGGCACTTGCGGGTCAATGATATAAGCCAGTTCGAGTTTCTTTTCCGCAGCACGCGAAGCGATCAGCCCGAAGGCGCTTTCGACGCATTCATAAATATCGAAGAGTTGTTCCTCCAGATCAAGTTTGCCCGCTTCGATTTTAGAGAAATCTAAAATGTCATTGATGATGCCTAGCAATGAATCTGCGCTGTTTCGGACAGTGGATGCGTACTCATGCTGTTCATTGCTTAACTCAGTGTCGAGCAACAGACTGGTCATGCCGATGATGCCATTCATCGGCGTGCGGATTTCATGACTCATCGTCGCAAGGAATGAGCTTTTGGCTTGGTTTGCGGCTTCAGCGGCTTCTTTGGCTTTTTGAGACTCTTCATACAATCGCGCATTCTCGATGGCAAGCGCGGCCTGGTTGGCAAAAGCGAGAACAACTTCCACATCTTCATCGGCGTAGGCATTCACGCGCGTCTGGTCAAGATTCAAAATGCCAATAACATGTTCATGCACCACGAGCGGCACACCGACCCAGCATAAGATATGTTCGTCGCCGGGAATTTTTTTCCAAAGCGGCGACCGGGTTGTATCGGAAACCAGAACTGAACGGCGCTCCGTTAAAACGGTGTTGATCGTTTTTGTGTTTTTGAATTCCGCAGACAGGATTTGCAGGTTGGCAATTTCCCGTTCGCCACGCAGGGCTGCGACTGCCAATCCTTGATCGTTAAATAACATGATGGAAGCGCTGTGATATGGCACGACACGTTCCATCTGTTCAAGGATGAGGTTTAGTACTTGCTCACGGCTGAGTGTGACATTGATCGCCGCGCTGATGGCGCTTAATGTTTCCGCTACCAGACGTCGGCGCTGCTCTTCCTGGTATAGCCGCGAGTTCCTGATGGCGAGCGCAGCCTGATTGGCGAAGGACACCACCACTTCAAGGTCTTCTTCGGTGTAAGCATTGGCATAGGTTTGGTCGAGATTCAACATGCCGATCACTTTATCCTGCACCATCAACGGCACACCGATCCAACAGAGAATATATTCGGTGACAGGGAATTTCACCCACAGCGG
>JAIFKY010000316.1:0-881 GCA_020049345.1 Anaerolinea sp. | reverse complement strand
AAAATTTTCTGGAGCGTTTTAATGTGCTTGAACTCGGATGAGAGAATTTGCAATCCAGCCGATGGAACACCGCGCAGGGCTGCCATTTCCAGCGCATCAGACGAGAGCAGCATGATGGATGCGCCATAGTATGGCACGACGCGCGCCAACTGATCCAAAATGATATTAAGTACCTGCTCACGATCCAGAGTGGCATTGACCGCAGAACTGACCTCGCGTAGAGTTTCAGACACCATGCGGCGGCGCTGTTCATCCCGATACATGCGTGCATTTTCCAGCGCCACAGATGCCAGCGCGGCAAAGCGATTCAGAATTTCGATTTCATCCGCGCTGATGCGGCGATCCTTTTCGGGATGAGCCAGTCCCAGCACGCCGATCACTTGCTCGCCGAATTTGAGTGGCACGCCCACGGCGGCATGAAACGCCTCATACTCCTGCTGGTTGATCCGCCGGTTCCAGGTGTTGTAATCTTCAACCACCAGCAACTGCCCGGTTTGCCATACAATACCCATGATGCCTTCGCCTGGTTGCACGATTTCATCCTGACGGTCATGAAGCAAACCCAGTCCGACGCGCGTACGCATGGTCGCTCCATCCGGTTCGACCAGTCCCACAAAACCATGCGGCGTATTCATCATTGCTGCGACGCGGGCGAGCAACCCCTCCAACAGATTGTTGACATCCAGTCGGCGCATCAACCCAAGTGTTGTCTCATGCAGTGCGTTCAAATATTCGTTTTGCTGGCGCAGGGCAATCTCGGAGTGTTTACGCTCTTCCAGATCGCGTTGTGAGTCCGCGTACAGTTTTTCGCGGAAGGCTTGCTCGGCATCCAATTTCTTTTCCAGAAAATTTTGGATCATATCCAACCGTGTAGTGATTTG
>JAIFKY010000206.1 GCA_020049345.1 Anaerolinea sp. | reverse complement strand
GCGAACGGCTTGGATGAGCGGCGAATGGCAAAAACTTGTCTCTGCGCGTTCGCTTTTGCCTCTCGCTGCCTGACACCTTTTGCTTGCACACTTTTTCCATACCCTAAAATGGAAGATTTCTTTTTATGGTACAATCTTCCCCCGCAGAACGTAGTACCCTTCGTTCTGACTACCTAATAAAGGAAAGGGCTTAAAAATGAAAGTAATGCTTGTTAAAGATGTGTACAAATTGGGTCGCGCCGGAGACATTAAGAAAGTAGCCGATGGCTACGGTCGTAACTTCCTCATTCCGCAGGGATTTGCCGTACTGGCTACCGAAGGCGCTTTGAAGCAGGTGCAGAAGATCAAGGCACAGGCTGAAGTTCGCCGTTCTTCACAAAACAACGAACTCAAAGGTCTTGCGGATCAGATCAAGGATGTGGTTCTCACATTCGCCGCCAAAGCCGGTGACACGGGCAAACTGTACGGCTCAATCACCACGCAGGATATTGCCACTGTACTTAGTGAACAAGTCCGCTTTGAAGTAAAACGCCAGCAAGTGGATACTCAGCCCATTCGCGCGCTCGGTGAATTTACGGCTCACATCCGCCTGACGATGGATTTGGTGCCTGAGATCAAGATCATTGTCCACCGCGAAGGCGAAGTTGCTGAACACGCCGCCGAACCTGAGCAGAAGAAGGGCGGTCGCAAAGCAAAAGAAGAAGTTGCGGCTGAAGAACCTGCCGCCACAGCCGAATAAACATCACGAAATCAACATCACCGGCGAAAGTCGGTGATGTTTGTAATACAATACATTTATGTTTGAATCCATAGGTCAACGGCTAAAAAAGGAACGAGTTGCGCGTTTTCTCACGCTTGAAAAAGCCTCTGAGGCAACGCGTATTCGCATTGTTTTTTTGCAGGCGTTGGAGTCTGATGATTATTCGGTGATGCCCTCTGCGGCGCAGGGGCGCGGTTTTTTGCGAAACTACGCCGAATATCTTGAATTAAATATTGACGAGATGATCGCCGACATCCAAAGAAACGCGCCTCAAGTGGAAGAGGTCAGCGGACCATTGCCGCAGGTGAATCTAGTTGAAACGGAAATTCCACCCTTAACTTCTGAGGTGGATGAAAAACCGTCGCGCCCTTTCTGGTCATCGTGGCTGGGTCGCCGTCCGAAGGCAGAATCTACCCTTGAAGCGCCTAAAGACGAAGCGCCTCAAATAGAACCAATTGAACTTGCGCCAGATGAGTTCCTCATGCCTTCTCCCATGCCTGCGCGCGACGCAGATGATGAAATAGAAAAGCCCAAGCCTCGCGGTAGAAAGAAAAAGAAAGTGGAAGAAGAACCTCCTCAAACTATTATTGTTGAGCCTGTGATTCAGCAGGTCGAAGAGGTGGAGGCAAATGCCGAGGCGTTGAATTTGCCTGTTGAGCAGGATCAGGCTGCGGTTACGCAGGATGCGGAGCCAGGGTTACTCTCAAAGTTGGCGGACATCTTCCAATCCCGCTTTATAAAAAAAGAGACTCCATTTACTCCGGTTGTGATTGAGCCTGAGATACCGAAGTTTGAGCCTTCACAGCCCGCCGATGTGATCTTTATGGAGATCGGAACGCATTTGCGTGAGCGCCGCGAGTTGATTAGCCTGACGTTTGATGAAGTGGAACGCCATACCAAATTACGCGCTGCGTTTGTGAAAGCGTTGGAAGAGGGTGCGTTTGATAAATTGCCTTCGCCTGTGCAAACACGCGGGATGCTCGCAAACTACGCCACCTTTCTTGATCTAAATACCGATGCCATTCTTTTGCGCTTTGCTGATGGCTTGCAGGCGCGTCGTCATGAAAAATATGCCGAGACTCCGCGTGAAAAAATACAAACGGAAGTGATTACCTCCATCCCGTTTTTGAGAAGTTTTGTCGCTGGCGATTTGATCTTTGGCGTGGTGATGATTGCCATTTTGTTTGCGCTTGCGATCTGGGGTGTGGGGCGCGTGGTCAGTTCGCAGAATGAGAATGTCGAAGCCACTGCGCCTTCAATTGTGGATGTGCTTGGCGGCACGCCTTTGCCGACCCCTTCACCGAATGTAACTTTTGTGCCTGTTGATGAAAATGCCGCCGTGACCCCTGGCGCAGAGACGCCGGTTGAGGTGGAATTAAACGCGAATGTGGTTGTCAGTATTTTTGCCGTGGAACGTGTTTTTGCGCGGATTTCAGCGGACGGCGAACTGGTTTTTGAGGGACGCATTGCGCCAGGTGAGACGAAATTATTTGAAGCCAATGATCAGGTTATGGTGCTGGCTGGGAATGGCGCCGCCTTGCGAATTAACTATAATGGACGCGATCTGGGTTTGATGGGCAACGCGGGCGAAGTGATCAGCCGTGTGTATTTGATCACCGGCGTTGCGACGCCGACCGCCACGATTTCTCCGACGCCCACAAATACGTTGCCGGCATCGCTCACACCAACGCCTACGCTTACCCCCGTACTTACTCCAACCCCTGTTCCGCCAGACGGCGGATAATGCAGGATGTAAAACCCATTTTTTATTTAACCCAAAAACTTTAGGAATATAACAGGCATGTCAAAAAAAACTTTTCATTTAATTTCGCTTGGTTGCGCAAAAAACACAGTTGATTCTGATTCGATGGCGCAGTTGCTTTTGCGTGACGGCTACCGTTCGATGGACGATCCTGACAAAGCCGCAGTGTTGATCGTAAATACCTGTGGCTTTATCGGACCCGCAAAAGAAGAATCCTATCAAGTGTTGGGTGAACTTGCACAGGCAAAGCACAAAGGACAGGTGCTGATTGCGGCGGGCTGTCTCACGCAGCGCTACGGCGCGGAAGTTGCTCAAAAGGTGCCCGGTGTTGATGGCATTCTTGGCACGCGGCGCTGGATGGATATTGTGCAGGTGGTGAACGAGGTTCGCAAGGGCGCGCATCCAGAGCCTGTTTATCATTTGCCCGAAGCCGCAACTGTTGGCTCTGATGAAAACGATGCCTTGCGAGTCAGCGTGGCGGGGGCAAGCGCCTACCTAAAAGTGGCTGATGGCTGCCGCCGTCCCTGCGCGTTTTGCGCCATTCCGCTGATCAAAGGTACGGCGGTTTCGCGTCCGGTTGATTTGATCATTAATGAGGCGCGTACTTTGCGTGACGCAGGCGTGCGCGAACTGGTCTTGATTGCGCAGGATACAACGGATTACGGTCATGACCTCGGCATGAAGGACGGGCTTGCTGTTTTGCTTGAACAACTGACAGATTCCGTGCCGGATATGGATTGGATTCGAATCATGTATGCCTATCCGGGTTATGTCACCGACCGCTTGATTGAGGTGATGGCAACCCGTAAACAGATTTTGCCATACCTGGATATTCCACTGCAACACGCGCACCCCGAAGCCTTAAAACGCATGAAACGCCCAGCCAATATGGATTGGGTACACAAGACGCTTGCAAAAATGCGCGCAACCATTTCTGATTTATCCATCCGCACAACGTTTATTGTTGGCTACCCGGGCGAAACGGAAGAAGAATATCAAGCCTTGTATGATTTTGTGCGCGAAACCCGCTTTGACCGTGTGGGGGCTTTCCAGTTTTCATTTGAGCCGGAGACAACTTCTGCGCCGCTCGGCGATCCTGTGCCGGCTGCTGTCAAGCAGGAACGTTACGAACGTTTGATGGAACTCCAGCAGAATATTTCATTGCAGGTGAACCAATCCTATGTCGGCAAGACTCTGGATGTATTAATTGAGGGATTTGATAACGGTATCTCCGTTGGACGTTCCTACCGCGACGCGCCCGAAATTGACGGCATGGTGCTTGTGGAAGGGAAGGCAAAAGTTGGGGAAATCGTGCCGGTAAAAATCAGCGGCGCAATGGCGTATGATTTGACAGGCGTTCTGGCTCAACCATTGATAAAGTTATAAAATTTTTTCTGCCGTACCAATACCTTCGCCAAATTTCATAAACTTGGTTTTCGTGGGGCGGATTGTCAATCCGCCCGCCAGATATGGAAAAAAGTTAAATTAAACCCATATTTAGCCACGCGGGATGCCATCCCGCGCTACAAAATAGGCAAAGCCAAAATTAGCAAAGGTGTTGCCGTACATTTCGTAAATTTATGTCGTTGCGAGCCGCCGATCTTGTGGCAACCTCTTTTTACCAGAAACATTCCATACGATGGGAGATTGCTTCGCCCTATCGGGCTCGCAACGACATTTGTGCGGTAGAGAAAAAGAAATCGAATCAAAAAGTCCGCCGATCTAAATGATCGGCGGACTTTTTGATTTTTTATGATGCCCTTGCAAATGCAGTTGCGCCCAGAATTAAGACAGAGAGGATTAAGTTTGCCCTCAATAAAATTACTTCGCGTCTTTGCAGTTTGGCGAGTTCATCCGCGTCTGCGCTTTCTTTTTTCATCAAAGTGCGATGGATGGCGGGGATGACTTCCCAGGTTTGAATGGCGCTTACCACCACCATAATAATTCCCAGACCATGTTTGATGAGAATAGCCAATGACCATTGCGTGCTGGTGGCGAGAAATCCATCATAGTGCGGGTTGGCGCTCAATTGGAATAAACCCGTTGCCAGCAGCAATCCTATGCTGAACCACGCCACCGGTTCGAGTCTTTTTTGCAGGGCAGCGATAAAGCTGAGTTGGTCAACCAGTTTCAGGGTGCGGTTGGCGGCGGGCAGGACGAGCAGATTAATCGCGGCGAGGCTTCCAATCCACGCGACTGTGGCGAGCATGTGCAGCCAGTAAATTACCGCCATTACCCATGTGGAAGGTGTGGTCATGGATTAAGGCGCAACAGTCGGGACAACTTCAGCGGTTGGTGGAATTTCTGTGGGCGGGTAGCATTGTTGATGGGCTTGGTTGGCGTGACCGGCGGAGGTCGCGTCCAAGGTTCCAATTCCCGCTGCAATTTGATATTGTTCGTCTGCCTGGCAATAGGTTTGTTGATCGTAGAGGTCGTCGCCGTAGCGCATGGCGGCGTATTGCAGGCGTTGGGTGGCGGTCATTGTGCCGTCCCACATGGAGGGCCAGCCGCTGCCAACCTGGCTGAAATATTCGTAGGCTTGTCTCCAATCCAGTTCCCAGAAACTTGCGCCAACGATGTACATGCGCGCGCCTTCGCGTAACTGAACCGATGTGCTGTCAAGCGGTCCAAATCGTTCTGCAAGCGTCAGGTAATAAATGCCGCCTTCAAGGTTGCCTTGCTGGAGGATGAGCGCGTTCCCTTGATTACGCAGGGCAAAGTAATACATTCCGTCTACTTGTGCGGTTTTATAGGTGGGATCCAGTTTGCGAATGCTGTCTATTGCGCTCAGGGCATTGCCCCAATCTTGCATTTGAATGAGTTGTTGCGCGCGCTGGTATGCGCTCTCTGCGCCGCTGAAATCGGGCGTGGATGTGAGCGTGGGCGCCGGCGTGGCGGTGGGGATGGAACTTATCACCAACACTTCGGTCAGTTTTTCCTGTGCGCCCGGGTAACTGGGATTTTTTGAGATGATGTATTCGAGACGTTGAGTTGCGGCTTCATAGCGTTTGAATTCAATATCTACAAGCGCGAACTGATATTGTTCTAAAAGTTGCTTTGAAACGATGGAGTCTTGCGCTTTCAGGCGGATGTTAATGCCAGATCTATACCCGCCGTATCCGCCCAGCCCAATCAACAGGATGAACCCAAAAATGCCGATGAGAATGGATAACCAGCGGCGAGATTTTTTCTTGATCGGTTTGATCGGCTGTGTATCGTCCGCTTTAGGTTGGGCAGGTGGGAGAGGTTGTGTGTTTTCAGTTTGTTCAGACATGGCGGTTATTATACTTCCGTTTGAAATGGCGAATTTTTTTCTTATTTTCGGTTTATCGAAACAGTCCTATGAGCTTGTTTAATAAACCTGCTTTTTGACCACAAAGGCACGAAGTCTCAAAGACTCGAAGGGAAAAACTTTGTGGCTTTGTGTCTTGGTGACTTCGTGGTGAAGTTA
>JAIFKY010000098.1 GCA_020049345.1 Anaerolinea sp. | reverse complement strand
TCAGGCAATACCGTCACGCGGCAGGTATGGATTTGCTCGAACTGCCCGCAGGCACGTTGGAAGAAGACGAAGACCCCGCCGTATGCGCCGCGCGCGAGATCCGCGAAGAGACGGGCTTCGCCGCAGACAAAATCGAAAAGATCGGCGATTTTTATCTCGCGCCCGGATATTCAACAGAGTTCATGCATATCTATTTGGCGCGCGAGTTGAGACACGATCCGCTCGAAGCAGATGCAGATGAATTTCTCAGTGTGGAAAAAATTCCTTTCGCAGAGGCAATTCAAATGGCAGAAAAGGGCGAAATGCCCGATGCCAAATCACTGGCGGCGTTGTTGCTGGCAAAATCGCATTTGAAATAAAGAGAACGCCTTATTTCCACAATTCTTGTCCAATATATGACAACTTTCAGGTAAATTCGGGTCATTTATAACTAACCAATGCCCTGATGGAGCGATAAACTTGTGAGTTGAATATTTTTCAAGCTAAAACCCTGCTTTTAAAGGAGCAAGTAAAAAATGAAAAAACCAGTAGTTACCATTGACGGCAATGAAGCCACAGCATCTGTTTCGCATCGTTTGAGCGAGGTTATTGCAATTTATCCAATCACCCCCTCTTCAAACATGGGCGAATTCGCAGATGAATGGTCAGCCAAAGGAAAAAAGAATATTTGGGGCACAGTTCCCGCAGTGATCGAAATGCAATCGGAAGGCGGCGCGGCTGGCGCAGTGCATGGCGCATTGCAGACAGGCGCACTCACCACCACATTCACCGCCTCGCAAGGTTTGTTGTTGATGATCCCCAACATGTACAAGATTGCGGGTGAACTCACCAGCACCGTCTTCCATGTTGCAGCGCGCTCACTTGCCGCACAAGGTCTCTCCATTTTCGGCGATCATCAGGATGTGATGGCAGTACGTCAGACAGGTTGGGCATTGCTTTCATCGGCATCTGTGCAAGAGGCGCATGATTTCGCCGCAATCGCACAGACTTCAACCCTCAAATCACGCGTGCCTTTCATGCACTTCTTTGATGGATTTAGGACTTCACACGAAGTTTCCAAAATCTTCCAAATTACAGATGACGAACTGCGCACCCTGATTGACGATGACTTGGTACGTGAACACCGGGCGCGCGGACTCACCCCCAACCACCCTGTTCTACGCGGCACCGCGCAAAACCCCGATGTTTACTTCCAGGCGCGCGAAACAGTGAACCCATTCTACGATGCCACTCCGGCAATCGTGCAAGCCATGATGGACGAATTCGCCAAAGTCACAGGCAGGCATTACAACCTGTTTGACTATGTCGGTCACCCCGAAGCAGAGCGCGTGGTCATTATCATGGGATCAGGCGGAGATACCGCCGAAGCCACAGTGAATTACCTTGTGGAACAAGGCGAAAAGGTTGGCGTGTTGAAAGTCCGCTTGTATCGCCCGTTCTCATTGGATTATTTCATGAAGGCGCTGCCCGCCTCAGTAAAAAATATTGCTGTTCTCGACCGCACCAAAGAACCAGGCGCCATGGGCGAGCCGCTTTATTTGGATGTCGTCAATGCACTAGCCGAAGGCAATAGGTCGGATGTTAAAGTGATTGGCGGACGTTACGGGCTTTCCTCCAAAGAATTCACCCCCGCCATGTTCAAAGCCGCGCTGGATGAATTAAAGAAAGCGCAGCCCAAAAATCACTTCACAATCGGCATCAACGATGATGTTTCCCACACCAGCCTGGATGTGGATGCCAATTTCTCCATCGAACATTCTGAAACCGTCCGCTGCGTATTCTTCGGTCTTGGATCAGACGGTACCGTAGGCGCGAACAAGAATTCGATCAAGATCATCGGCGAAGAGACCGACAATTTTGCCCAAGGTTACTTCGTGTATGACTCAAAGAAATCAGGTCAGATGACCATCTCTCACCTGCGCTTTGGACCAAAAGCCATCCACGCGCCGTATTTGATCGAAGCCAATCAGGCGAATTTTGTCGCTTGTCACCAATTCAGTTTCCTTGAACGCTATGACATTCTGAAATATGCCAAGGAAGGCGCGGTCTTCCTGCTTAACAGCATGTTTGGAAAAGATGAAGTTTGGGACACCCTGCCAAGCGAAGTTCAGTCTGCCATCATTGAAAAGAAACTCAGGTTCTATGTCATCAACGGCTACGACGTTGCCGAAAAGACAGGCATGGGACAACGCGTCAACACCATCATGCAGACGGCGTTCTTTGCCATCTCTGGTGTTCTTCCACGTGAACAAGCCATTGAAGAGATCAAACACGCCATTCAAAAGACATACGGCAAACGCGGCGAAGCTGTGGTGAAGAAAAACTACGAAGCCGTAGATGCGACCATTGTGAATCTGCACGAGGTCAAAGTTCCAGCAACCGTCACATCCAAGATGGTCCGCAGATCTGCGGTTCCGAGCAATGCTCCTGATTTCGTCAAGAATGTGCTTGGACCCATGATCACCTTTGACGGCGATAACCTGCCTGTATCGGCAATGCCGATTGATGGCTCATACCCGCTGGCCACGACCCAATGGGAAAAACGCAATATCGCGCTTGATATTCCTGTTTGGGAAGCAGACCTGTGTATTCAATGCGGCAAGTGCGTGATGGTTTGTCCGCACGCAGTTATTCGTCACAAAGTATATGACGAGAAATTACTGGCTGGCGCTCCTGAAACATTCAAACACATGCCTTCGAAATTCAAAGAATTTTCACAAGGTTTTGCCTACACAATTCAAGTCGCGCCAGAAGATTGCACAGGCTGTACTTTGTGCGTGGAAGTTTGTCCCGCAAAAGACAAGACCCAGGCTGGACGCAAAGCGCTCAACATGGCGCCACAACCTGCCCTGCGCGAATCTGAAACAAAGAACTGGGAATTCTTCATGGAAACCATCCCAGACATGGATAGAAAATTATTCAATCCATCCACAATCAAAAACTCACAGTTGCTGCGCCCATTGTTTGAATTCAGCGGCGCATGTGCGGGTTGCGGTGAAACACCTTACGTGAAGTTGGTCTCCCAACTCTTTGGTGACCGCTCAGTCATCGCAAATGCAACGGGTTGTTCATCCATTTACGGCGGCAACCTCCCCACCACCCCGTGGGCTGTGGACGAAAAAGGACGCGGTCCCGCCTGGTCGAACTCGCTGTTTGAAGACAACGCCGAATTTGGCTTGGGCATGCGCCTGACCATTGACAAGCAAAAAGAATACGCACTTGAACTGGTGAAAGGCTTTGAAAAAGAATTAAGCCTTGACCTGGTGAATGCGCTGGTCAACGCAGATCAGAGCGACGAAGCGGGCATTCAAGCACAGCGCGAACGTGTTGTAGACTTGAAGAACAAGCTCTCGAAATCCAGCGACACCCGCGCGAAAGACCTGATCAGCCTGGCTGATAACCTGGTCAAAAAATCCGTTTGGATTATCGGCGGCGACGGCTGGGCTTACGACATCGGCTACGGCGGCTTGGATCACGTAATTGCCTCAGGGCGCAACGTGAACATTCTGGTGCTGGATACCGAAGTGTATTCCAACACAGGCGGACAAGCCAGCAAATCCACACCCCGCGCGGCAGTTGCGAAATTTGCGATGGGCGGCAAGGGACTGGGAAAGAAAGACCTCGGCTTAATCGCCATGTCTTACGGCAATGTTTATGTCGCGCACATCGCGATGGGCTTCAACGATCAACAGACGTTGCGCGCCATCATCGAAGCGGAAGCCTACGATGGTCCATCGATCATCATTGCCTACAGTCACTGCATTGCCCACGGCTACGATATGGCAAAGGGACTCGAACAGCAGAAACTTGCGGTGCAATCAGGCCATTGGCCCATGTACCGTTACGATCCTCGTCTCGCTGACGAAGGAAAGAATCCGTTGGTGATCGAATCCAAAGAGCCAAGCATCCCACTTTCACAATATGCGTACAATGAAACACGCTACAAGATGCTCACTCAAATCGATGAAGGCCGCGCCGAGGAACTAATGAAGGAAGCCCAGCACGACGCAAAAGCGCGTTGGACCCTCTACCAGCAAATGGCATCAATGCACTACGACGCCAATGAGACCGAAGAGAAAAAATCATGATCGATCTTTCAACTACCTACCTTGGACTAAACCTTAAGAACCCTTTGGTTGCTTCAGCCTCGCCCTTTTCAAAAAACATTGACCGGGCGCGGAAACTTGAAGAAGCGGGCATCTCGGCTATTGTGATGTATTCCCTGTTCGAGGAACAGATCATCCACGAAAGTCTTGAGTTGGATCACTACCTTACCCGTGGAACCGACTCATTTGCTGAAGCCATGACCTATTTGCCTGATGGCGGCACATACTCAGTTGGACCTGAGAAATACCTCAATCAGGTAACTGGGCTGAAAAAAGCGCTGAACATCCCCGTCATCGGAAATTTGAACGGCGTCTCAAAAGGCGGCTGGACAAATTATGCAAAGCAAATTCAAGATGCCGGCGCAGATGCGTTGGAACTAAATCTGTATTACATCCCAACCGATCTGGATCTCACCGCCCAGGAACTGGAAAACGCACAAGTGGAATTGGTGGCAGATGTCAAATCTGCAATCTCCATTCCGTTGGCAGTCAAACTCAGTCCATTCATCACCGCCCTGCCGAATTTTGCCCGCAGAATTGTCGAAGCAGGCGCAAACGGACTGGTACTGTTCAACCGCTTCTATCAGCCAGATTTTGATCTGGATGAATTGAAAATCATCCCCAGCCTTGATCTAAGCACATCCGCAGAATTGCGGCTCCCCTTGCGCTGGATCTCGATCCTGTATGGAAAAATCAACGCAGACTTTGCCTTGACCAGCGGCGTACATACAGCCAATGACGTACTAAAAACCATGATGGCAGGCGCAAAAGTAGCCACCATGGCCTCAAGCATCCTGCTTAAAGGCGAACAAATTGTCCCGTCCATTCTGTCCGATTTGGAAACCTGGATGAAAGAACGAGACTATGCTTCAATCAAACAAATGCAGGGAAGCATGAGTCAAAAATCTGTGAAAGAGCCTGCGGCATTTGAACGGGCAAACTACATGAATGTCCTGAATTCGTTCAGAGACATGCCGTAAATAAAAAAAGTCCTCCGCGAAAACGGAGGACTTTTTTTATTATTCAAAATCAGGGGATTAATTTCCAACAGGAGCAGAGGCGTTCTTGCGCTGGCGGAAAGTGATGCGAGCGCGCGTTAGATCATAGGGCGACATTTCCATGGAAACACGATCCCCAAGCAAAATACGAATGTAATGTTTGCGCATTTTACCCGCAAGATAAGCAAGCACTTCATGACCATTATCAAGTCGCACACGGAATTGGGTTCCGGGCAGGGCTTCAATCACGACGCCATCAACTTTGATTTTGCCTTCCTCTTTTGTCATAAGTACCTCTTTTACTATTCGGTATCCTTGAAGGAACGCCGTTTAATACGACGGATTGCTTTTTTCTTTTCCATACGGCGAGTCTCACTCTTGGAAACAAACCAGCGTTTGTTGCGAACAGTGCTTAAAATGCCACTCTTAACGACTTTCTTACGAAAGCGTTTGAGCAAGGAATCTTGCGACTCTCCATTACGTAAATTTACTGAACCCAAAGAAATCACCTACTTTCTACATGAAAATAAAAAAAACGACCATTCCACAGAATCGGTCGAGGCTTATAGATAAGACCTGAAACGAACTAGATGACCTCAAGATCAAAAGAAACGCTTCGAACTCCTCGTTTTTATAATAGAGACATAAAAATGTCACCAACCGAAACTGCTAAAACGCATTATACACGATACACACATAGATGAGAAGATTATTAGCGACAACAACATACAACACACGTATGAACGCCAGCATAAGAGGAATAAATGGGACTTACCCTAACGCCGGTCTCATCTACGCCAATAATTCCCGTTACGAAAAAAAGCCAAATCTGTGGATGAATAAAAACGATAATGGGAATTACTGCATCTGCGCCGCCTAAAAATATAAT
>JAIFKY010000063.1 GCA_020049345.1 Anaerolinea sp. | reverse complement strand
AGCCGCATCCATCGGCTGGGGAGTGTTTCTCTCCGCCACTTGGGGGAGGTAGGATTTTGCAAAAATGACAGCGCAAAACACTGATATTGAATCTGGAGACCGGCAACTGATAGACATATGAAAAGTGCGATAATGATGATGGGGCAGGAGCAATCCGGGCATGCGCACTCTTATCGAATTTCAGCAATAAAACAAATCAGACAAACGGCGCAAATGGTGAAAGCATTGTCAGAACGGGTATAATTTCAGGGTATATTGGTCTTGGATTATATTTCTAATCATTTGTGGATTTGTCGCCTCGTTTATTCCGAGCGCTGTCGGCAGTTACAACTCATACTAACTAAATATAAGGAGAACTCACCAATGGGACAATATGGAAATAATTACCAACCTGCTCTTCAGCCTAAAGACCCAAACACCGCATTTCTGATTGAATTGGTAGGCGGATTTTTTGGTTTTTTAGGTCTTGGCTATTTTTATGTAGGAAGAACCAATGACGGCATTTTAAGACTGCTCTTATGGCTGGTTTATGGCGTAACTGCTTACATTATCATCACACTACTTTTAGCAGTGCTTATTGGAATCATTTGCATTCCAATACAATTGGTCATACAGGTAGGCGTTCCTTTCTGGTCCGCCAATACTTTAAAGAATGACATGCTAAGTGGAAAAATTCAACAATAAAATAACAAACTGATTTCTTTCTAAAAGAAAAAAACAACCCCATCAATATGATGGGGTTGTTTTTTTGAGTATTCTTTTGCAGAAAATTCTGAGTTTACGGAACACTACCCGCCAGATCAGAGCCGAGGCGTATTTCAATGTCAACGGTTGAGGCGGGATCAGGATTAAATTTGATCTGTGTGTACGGAATCCCAAAGGTGCTTTGCAGGTATTTCAAAGTGTAGATTTTGGGACCGTAGACAATCACAACAGTGGAACTGTACACATTGTCAGCGGCGCCAACTTCGGTCACGCTCAAACCTTGTGCCTGGAACCATGTTCCGGCGCGCTGATCCAGCCCGGGGGTAAAGGTGCCGTCTACAATTCGCACGCGGGCTTCTTCTGCGCGCATCAGGGAAACAGCGTCACCCTGCGCCATGGGACTGAGCGGTCCGGTTGATGTGAATATTTCATCGCGCAACACGCGGACTTTATCTGCAATAGGCTTCATAATGCTGGCGGCTTGACCGGCAAGCACTGTGTTGTCAAAGGTTACCATGCTGGTGTCAATAATGCCGGTTTTTATACTTCCGGGGGCAATATCTTTGCCAAGCACAGCCAATTTTATGGCGTCTTCAAACGGCATATTGGTATGGATGCCGCTTGAAAGTTCCGAGTACATTTGAGGCGCTTGTACAATCAATGAAGAGAATACTTCGGGATCAAATATTTTCTCCTGGAGGGCAAAGATCACCTGCTGTTGGCGGCGTGAACGATCTGTGTCGCCGCCTTGAGTTTTACGAGTACGCGCAAAGGCTAATACTTTCCAGCCGCATAATTCACGCTCACCGCCGGCGGTAATCTTGACATGGTCTGTCCCAGACCCAACCGGGTCAAGTATGAGGGTTTCTTCAGGAATTAGGGTAATGCAACCAAGCCTGTCAATCAGTTGGATGAATGTGTTGAAATCAATCTGGGCATAATAATGGACTGGCACACCCAACAATTGTTCAACCGTTTTCATGGCAAGAGCCGGGCCACCGCCGGGCAACAGGGCGCCTTCGCCGCTGGGATAGGCTGTATTAATTCGGCTATACCCAAAGCCAGGGATGTTCACCCACAAATCGCGCGGGATGGATAACATGCCGGCGGTTTTGGTAAGCGGATCAATTGTAAATAAGATCATCGTGTCTGAGCGCGGCGGACCCTCATTTGCCTGCCATTCACGATAATCCAAGCCGATAAACAAAATATTGATGCGGCTGGCGCCATCCCATGCTGGAGGCAGGGCAGCTTCGGGCGCAGTCACTGGCGGCGCGGGTAAAACGGCTTCTTCTGTGGCAAGCGGAGTGCCATCGGGGTTAAAAATGGGAGAGGCTGAATTGCCGCTGCAACTGGCTGGCATTAAGCCGGGCAAGCCGGTTAAATTCCAACATGCGGTAAAACCGCTCGCGAAGTTAAATACGACAACACCCAAAGCCAGTGTCACACCCCAAAAGATAATTGTTCCAACAACAGAGCGTTTAGGAAATTTTATTTTTTTCAAAAATTCAAATCTATTCATTCTTTGTGATACCTCAGGGCTTAATATATACCATATTAAGCCCAAGCCGGTTTTTCGGGGAGCGGCTGATCTTGTGGGCTTACCAAAATATTTAACCACAGCACGCACAGAGATCACCGAGAAAAACCTCTCCCGTTTTCTGTTCAAACCTTCGGCGATGGTTATTTATTTTGCGGGCGGCGGGACGGGAAGTGAATCCTGGGCGGTGTTGAGCCACTTATCACCTTCGTCGATCAACATCACGGGGATGTCGTCTACGATTGGATATTTGCGTCCGCAATCCTGGCAGATAAGCCAGGCGTCTTTGTGCAGTACAAGCATTCCACTTTTTTCGCGCACACAATTGGGGCATCGTAAAATTTCAAGTAATTCTGAACTGACCATGTTGCTTTCTCCTATGTTTTCTTTTTTCTTATGAAAGATTGTACCATTGGATTTTGAAGTCCATCTGCGCCTATATTTTGGTTTCCAAAATTCAAGACGACAAGATTAAGACTGGGGCGATAGGCATAGTTCTTTCCTTTTGGTTGCCTGTCGGGGATCTTCTGTGCCGGGACCGTATTCACAAACCGCCGCCCACGGTTGATAGTGCGTTTGGAATTGATCTGAGAAATAGATTTGCCCTTCGCGCCAAACGGTGCGGGTCACGTTTACATCTGCACCTTGGGCTGGGTAATCAATTTGTTTTACCTGTTCCGCGCTCAACTCCGGGTTTTCTTCAAAGACCGGAGGAAGCGGCGGCACAACATTGGTTGGTCCTGTAGTTTCCCAGGTGACACTGCGCCCGTCGGGGGTGGAATATATCTTCCAGGTTAGCGTGCGCGCGCTCACATCCACAACGGTTTCCATTAACATCCAGTAGGGTGTGTCGTTGGTAAATTTGAAATCTACAAGCGGGAAGTAAACTGTGGCGTCCAACCCAGCCAGATTGGGATCAATATCGTTGCTGGCGTTTTTTTCGTAATAAGAAACGCGATAAGCGTGAGAGTATCTCTCGACAACGGGGAAGCCGGCAAAGAACACTGTTCGAAACAGTGTGGTGCTTACCTGACATACTCCGCCGCCCACGCCTTTAATGGTGCGTCCGCCGTAAATGATGAGCGCCTCAGCAAATCCGTTTTCAAGGCTTACATCACCGAGTGAGTTGCCCATTGAGAATGTTTCGCCTGGGGCAACCAGCACACCATCAAACTGCCCCGATGCGGCGACAATATTTTGAATGCGCTCATTGCTTGATCCGTAAAAGTAGGTTGTGTAGGAGGTTAGCAGTTGCGTAATGCCCAAGTCAGCGCCGGTGGCGGTATCGGCGACGGCTGGTTGTTGTTCGGCAACGACAACGGCAACGGTATGTTCTCCGCGCAAAAGCGCGTCATTGATGGAGGTAATGCTGGCATCCACATCCATCAGACGCCCAACAGCAGATGTTTTAACGGGTTCAATACGACCTGTTTCGTCATTGAAAATAAAACTCGCATTTGTGGGTTGGCGATCTACATAGGTTTTAAGTTCATTCAAAGACAGGCGCAATGCGTCAAGATTAAGCCCAACTTGCATTTCTGCTTTGCCGTTATTGTCGACAACATTGACGGCGATCATGTTGGCAATTACGGGGATGTCATACGTCCAGGGCCCGGGATCGCCATCACGGTAGTTGGGGACGGTAATGGTCAGCGGCTGGCTGAGGATGAGGCGGGCGGCATCCGCCTGCGAGGAGACATCCAATAATTTTGGCGCGGCTTCTTGAATGACGAGAGGGACTTCCCCGTCGCGGAAGGATTGCAATTGTGAGCCGAGGTAGATGAGGGTCGCGTCAAGATTGAGCAAACGTCCAACTTGACCAGGCTGGGCGGCCACGTTGGTTCCTTCAATTCGCAGGCTTGCTTCGACAACTGGTTGATTTACTTGAGATGCGATATTTTGCAGGTAAGTGTACGCCACCCTTTGATCGAAGATGAGGACGGGCGAAACGTCTGAGCCGAGTCCGCCGGCACGGATTTGCCCGGCAAGCGCGCCGAATAAGCCGCCGGAGCGTCCAAATTTATAGGCGGCTAATGCGCTTGCTGATGGGTCGAAGACCATGCCCAACTCGGCAGGTGATGCGACCCAAACCTGATCTTGAGCGCGAAATAATATTTTTCCTGTAATCGGGAACGAGAGCGTTTGGCTTAGTTTAAGCGCGGCATCATTTGGGGAGAGTCCAGAAACTTCCACTCCGGCAACTGAAACGCCGGGGAAAATACGACCTGCATACAGTAATTGATAGCCCAATGTCCAGATAATGGTGATGACGAGGAAGAGTAAAAATCCGCCAGTGAGCGCGGCAAGAATTTGTTTTGGTAAATTACGGCTGGGAACAAATTTGGTGGTCATGTGAAGGATTATAACGAAAAAATCGATTTTGTTTGTTGTGTTTTTATGAGTTTTAGATGTGACTCTTTACCGAGAGAGCGCTAAAAGAATGAGTAAGGAGAGCATCCACCACAGAGGGCACTGAGTTCACAGAGGTTTTTCAAAGTTTTTTTCTCCGTGCTCTCTGTGAACTCAGTGGTGAAATCTTTTCGGAAGCCCACACAATTAGCAACTCCCTTTACCGAGAGAAAAAGAATGTCAGGGTACAATTTACAAATATTAGCCACTCCGCAACTAAAATGAAGTGCGCCCAAATCAAATTTAGCGATGCAAAAGGATTATTATAAATATGAAAAAAATTCTTGTAACTTCTCTCGGTCTGATCTTTCTGCTTACAGCCTGCTCGCTCCCTTCTGCGGCTCCAGTGGATTTGCCAGCCCCAGCCGCCACAGTGGTAACTGCACCGCCAACTGATATTTTGACAGATACGCCCTCCCCTACCCTTGTTCCGCCTACAGAAACTTTTACGCCAACGTTTAGCCCGCCGACAGATACTCCAACCAGCGAGCCAACTCAGACATCCACAGCCATGCCTTTTGTGGAAAGCCTGAAGGCTAAAGTAACTGCCGACCTGCTTAGTTGCCGCTACGGCCCCGGCGCAGAATATTTGTATTTATATGGTTTGAAGAAAGGGGCGAATATTGAACTGATGGGACGCACGGACGGAAATAACTGGGTCATGGTTGCTGGAAAAAGTAAGTGCTGGGTCAACGCAAAATTTATTGAAATAGATGGCGATCCGCAAACTTTAAAGGTTTCGTATCCTGATGGCTATACGCTCCCCGTTTCGCCATATTATTCAGCGCCCACTGTATTAAGCGCATCTCGCGAGTCAAGCACGGTGAGTGTGACATGGTCAGATGTTACATTGCGCGCCGGAGATGAGGAGGATGAAAATATGTTCATCTATATCATTGAGGTTTGGCGTTGTGAGGGCGGAAAAATAATCTTCGATCCGCTTGCGTCCAATTACCCTGAGGTGTCATTCGTGGATGAGGCTGGTTGTGATGCGCCTTCGCATGGGCGGGTGTTCTTTCAAGAGAAGCACGGTTTTGCAGGACCTGCTGAAATTCCGTGGCCTGCGCAATAGTCTTTTGGTGAAAAGCCTTTTGGCACAGCCATAATTGGTGGCTGTGCCAAAAGGAGAGTCGGGATTTTCTTATCCATTGTGTTTTGGGTGGAACTGTAATTGATAGTTGATTAGAAAATTACAACACCTTCAAACGATACCCCACACCAGGTTCCGTAACAATGTACTTCGGACGCGTGAGGTCGGGTTCAATTTTGCGGCGCAGGTTACTGATGTTGACTCGCAGTAAATGCATTTCACTATCGTAGGCGGTTCCCCATACCTGCCTAAGCA
>JAIFKY010000049.1 GCA_020049345.1 Anaerolinea sp. | reverse complement strand
AGAGGAATTGTGCGATGGGCTGATGTCGCTTACGCAATTGAAAACGGATGCGGCTCAGGATAAAGTCATTAACCTTGAAAAAACGCACGCGCCGCGCCGCTTATGGGTGTGGGCGAAATTGGGCAAATCTCCGCTGGCAACGGCTTTAGAGTCGCTGGCGCAGGTGGTCGCGCTCACCAAAAAATCACTCACTGGCAGCGCGATCCATGAATTTGCCGAAGCCTATCTGCAATGGGGCTGGCAGGTGGATGCTGCCGTTTTGAAGTCATTGGAAGTTGCTCAAAAATTCGGAACCTCTCAAGATGTCGCAGCGGTCAAAGTCGCGGTGGAAGCGGTGTACAAACCCTGGCTGGAAGCCTCGGCAAATAACTTCCAGAAAACCATCAGGCAGGCTGGCTATCCAAAAACATCCATGCCCAAACCGCAGGTCGGTACGTGTATCTTATTCAGTGATGCCTTTCGCATGGATCTGGCGCAACAGTTATTCTCCTTGCTTGAAAAAGAAGGCTTCAAGCCAGAGATAAATTATCAGCTCTCCGGGCTGCCGACGGTGACATCCACTGCAAAACCTGCGCTGGCGTCGAATCAAGTGAAGATCGATGGCAAAGCCGCGCGCGATCTTAATCCCACGCTTGTTGGAAAAAGTTCTGGACTCACGGCTGAAAGTTTCCGCAAACTACTGGCAGAGGATGGATTTCAAATTCTCGGACAAAACGAATTGGGCGACCCCAACGGCATTGCCTGGACAGAATTTGGGCAGATAGACACCTATGGACATCAGCACGGAATCCGCCTTGCGCTGCACGTCCACGACGAAATTGCTCTCATCCGCAAGCGCGTCTCGGAGTTACTGCAACATGGCTGGCAACGCGTCATCATCGTCACCGACCACGGCTGGCTGCTGCTCCCTGGCGGATTGCCCAAAGCCCACCTGCCCGAACATCTGACCGAAGTCCGCAAGGGGCGCTGCGCAAGGTTGAAAGATGGCTCCACCACCGATCATCAGACTCTGCCCTGGTATTGGGACGCCAACGCTTCGGTCGCCTTCGCGCCTGGAATTTCATGTTATGAAGCAGGCAAAGAATATGAACACGGCGGCTTGAGCGTGCAGGAATGCGTCACCCCGATGATGACGATTGAGGCAACGGGTCAAATGGAAAGACTGACTTTCTCCGAAGTAAAATGGAAGGGCTTGCGCTGCGTGATAGAAATCGAGGGGAACAGCGCAGGTATGAAGGCTGATCTCAGATTGCGTGCGGCGGATATGTCCACTTCTATTGCCGCGTCTGCTAAATCTGTGATTGATGGAATCGCTTCCTTGATGGTTGAAAATGAAGACCATGCTGGAAAGAACGCCTTTATCGTGCTTTTGGATGAAAACGAAAATATTCGCGCCCAAACGACCAGCGTCGTTGGAGGATAACTATGGAATTGGATCATCTCGATCAACTGGCGGCAAAAGCGTTTGACGGATACATCGTCCGCAAAGACCTCGCGCTTCGATTTCGCGGGCAATATCCTGTCCCCACCTATGTCGGCGAATTCCTGATAGGAAGATATTGCGCCACCACAGATGACAGGGAGATTGAAGAAGGATTGCAAACGGTTGAGAGACAGATGCGCGAACGGACGATCCGCGCGGGCGAGGATGAATTATTCAAGTCCAGAGCGCGTGAACGCGGCTCGGTCAAACTTATTGACCTCATCACTGCCAGACTGGATTCAGCCAGCGATTCGTACCTTGCCACGCTTCCAAGTCTGCGCTTGAACGATGTCCGTATTGAAGCCGATATGGTTTCAGGTCACGAACGCATGTTGACGGGTGGCTTCTATGCCGAGATAACCCTTGAATATGACGCCGCCATTGCTTCTGAAAAGAATGGAAAACCTTTTGGTATTACACAAATACGTCCCATTCAACTCTCCAAAAAGGGCACGTTGGATGTGATGGCGGAAGGGCGAAAACAATTTACCAGCGCGGAATGGCGTCATTTCCTTCTGCGTTGTGTTGGCTTTGAACCCGAAAAATTATCCCCGCGCGCACAGGATGTCATGCTGCTGCGCATGATTCCCTTTGTCGAGCGCAATTACAACATGGTCGAACTCGGTCCGCGCGGCACAGGCAAGTCACATCTGTACCAGCAGGTTTCGCCCTACTCGCATTTGGTCTCTGGTGGCAAGGCAACCGTCGCCCGCATGTTCGTCAACAACTCCAATGGGCAGCGCGGCTTGGTCTGTCAATATGATGTGGTCTGTTTTGACGAAATCTCTGGCGTATCGTTTGACCAGAAAGACGGCGTCAACATCATGAAAGGTTACATGGAGTCGGGTGAGTTTAGTCGCGGACGCGAAAGCATTCGCGCCTTTGGCAGCATGGTGCTACTTGGCAACTTCGATGTGGATGTCGAACATCAGCAGCGGATCGGACATCTGCTCGGACCACTCCCGCCTGAAATGCGCAACGACACAGCATTCATGGATCGTATCCACGCCTTTGTGCCTGGCTGGGATGTCCCCAAAATGGATCGAACCTTGTTCACCGAACACTTCGGTTTGGTCAGTGATTATCTGTCGGAATGTTTTGCACAACTTAGAAATGAAAGCAGGTTAAATCTCCTGCAAGGACGAGTTACTTTTGGCGGCGCTCTGAGCGGACGCGATACCAATGCAGTCAATCATACGGTCAACGGATTGTTGAAACTGCTTTACCCTGACCACACCATGCCCGTTTCTGATGAGGACTTGGAATGGGCAGTTCGTCTTGCAATGGAATGTCGCCGCCGTGTCAAGGAACAGCAAAAGCGGATTGGCAGCGCAGAATTTCGCAATACCCATTTCAGTTACACCATCGGAGAAGATGGCGTTGAAACCTACGTGGTTACGCCTGAACTCCGCAGTGAAAAATCCATTGGCAACGATCCGCTTCCGCCCGGACAGGTATGGGCGATCAGCCCTGGCGGGCAGGATGAGAACAACGGCTTATTCCGTATTGAAGCTACCGAAGGAAATGGTAGCGGAGTGAGAATTATCAATACTCCCGCCCCAGCTCCCTTCCGCGAAAGTGTCAAATGCGGCGAACAGAATTTATTCACCCGCGCCCGTGAATTTGTCGGAGATCGGGATCCCCGTCAGCATGAGTTCAACATCCAATTACTGGCGTTTGACGCTGCAAAGAATGGATCGTCTTTGGGAATGGGTGTTTTGTTGGCAATGTCCAGCGTCCTTCTGCAGAAAAGCCTGAAAGGCGGTCTGATCGCCGTTGGTGGATTGAATCTGGGTGGTGGGATTGATCCCGTCCACAACCCGGTCAGCGTGGCGGAATTAGCCATTGAAAAAGGCGCCACCGCCCTGCTTGTTCCTATCTCAGCCCGCAGGCAATTGAATGACCTCTCCGATGAAATGGTGATGAAGTTGAGCATACTCTATTACGCGGACGCGCCCGAGGCGCTGATGAAGGCGTTGGTTGAATAAAGGCGTAGTCTCCACGTGAAGGTCACAAGAGAAAATATGAGTATAGAAAAGTCTATCAAGTCAGCGTTTGTCATGATGATATTGATTATTTCCATCGCTGCATGTAACTCTACGCCAACTCCATCCGCAAATACACAAGTCGTGAATATTACCGAAAGTGAACTTGTAACAGGTCAGATAACGCAAACTAAAATATTCAACCAATGCGATTCTTCCAGCTTTATCAGGACAGAGGTTCAATTTAGTGATAGTAGTACTCAAACAAACCAGCAGCAACTGATACTTGGAGCGGAAATTACAGGCGGAGGCGAAATCTCTGGCGCTGTCAAGCTGGAGATAAAGGGCTCTATACAAAAACACTTTTCTGAGGCACTGCAACAGGGACAGATGCACTCAGAAAAGTGCCAATATTGAAGTCCCCGCGCATACACGACAAGAATATACTATCATTTGGCAGGAAACACGGCGCACTGGTACTGTTGAATATATAGAAAATGGGCAATCAAAATCCACAAATTACAGTTATCGTGTCGGTCTTGAGTTGGTTTCGACATCAGGAAGAGATATTCCTTGTCCAGGGAAAAACGATAATACGCCATCCCCTCCTTCCAATCAACATCTTCCTACACAATCCCAACCCGTAATTACCGAAATAAAGACGCGTAAATTGGGGACATCGCCAAATCAAATCATATACGCAGACATTTATTTTTACGACAGAGATGGTGATTCTAATCGTGTAGACTACGAAGTAGTTGGCTCAGCGGCTAATATAAGAAAAATAGAAGAAGATTTAATTGCAATCTCAGCAAATGAACAAATTGCTGGAACATTTGTAACTGTGCAATGGGATTGTCTTGGAACAGGATATATAGTCTCACTCAACGCTATAGTTCTAGATAATAAGGGAAATCAAAGCAATAAATTTCCGCTGGTTTTTGATTGCAGAAAATGAACATAAAATTACCCTAAGAACAGAACACGCGGTTGGTGTCCCTGCGGGAGCTCCACAAGGGGGTGATATTAAAGTCCGCTACGGAGGAGGAGCTGAGCGCGTTGCTGCAGAGTATTCTTGACAAAGCCTTCAAAGGCGAACTATGAAATTGCAAAGTTGAAGTCCACCCGAAGATAACAGGAGATAAAGTCGATATGTCCACCATTGATGAAGTTCTAAAAGAATTTCCGCCGCGTACCCGAGAAAAGATCAAGGCAATCTGGGAAGCTTTGCCTAAGAACATCCAGGATGAATTGGAAACCATCCTTAAAGCCGTGCCCATCAATCCGCAATTGCTCAGGCGGCTCTTTGACATTGCTTTGAGCCAATATAAAACTGTATCTGGTAAAAAGAACAAGATCGCCATTGTCGGACCTGCCAATGTCGGCAAATCCACTTTATATAATCATCTTATTAGCTCCAAAACGGACCAAGCCGAAGTTGGTCCGTTGCCCGGCACCACCCGCACTAATCAGGAAGCCGACGCAGGTTTCTTCTCTATTATAGATACCCCCGGCGCGGATGCGGTCGGCGACGTTGGCGAGATCGAAAAGCAGCAAGCGTTAACTGTCGCCAGGCAAGCCGATTTCCTTATCATCGTGTTCGATGCTATTCAAGGAGTCAAGAAGACCGAACAGGAACTTTTTGAAGAACTTGCGGAATACGATAAACCCTTCCTGGTCGTACTCAACAAAATTGATCTGGTAAAGCGATCCGAAGCGCGGGTCATTGCCAAAGCAGCGTCCACGCTCAACCTGGAGCCAGGTCAAATAGTGGCAACCAACGCCAAAGACGGCAAGAACATTGAGCACGTTGTGATGGCTATTGCAAAGATTGACCCTGAAATCATTGCCGCGTTGAGCCGGGCTTTGCCCGAGTTTCGCTGGAAACTGGCGTGGGGTGCAATTGTCGGCGCAGCCTCAACGGCTGGACTGATCGGGGCTGTTCCTATTCCATTTGTAGATTTTGCGCCAATAGTCGCAGTTCAAGGGACAATGGTGTTATCCATTGCGCGCATCTACCAATACAAAATCACTCTGGAAAGGGCTAAAGAACTAGTTGCCACTTTCGGTATTGGCTTCTTGGGCAGGACTTTGTTTCAACAACTCAGCAAATTAGGGGGACTCCCCGGTTATGTTTTAGCGGCGGCCATTGCGGCTTCTACCACTGTGGTCATGGGCTACGCCTCGATTGTCTGGTTCCAAAAAGGTGAAAAACTTACCTCCGAATCGCTTCAGAAGATGACCAAGGATATTACCGATATTTTGCTCAAGTCGTTTAAGAATTTGGGGAAATCCCGACCTAGCAAAACTGCTTTGCAACAAGCCATCCAAAATGGCTTGGAGAACTCAACACTCGCCAGTCAGCAGCCTGATCTTGACCAATCTCCCCTACCTTACCCACCCCCGACGGGTCCGGATGCCAAGTCCCCATGACGATAACGAGCAGAAAGATAAAACTGTTGAAAGAAAATTGAGATGGCAAAGGTATTACCCCGTCCCCTATTCTAAAGAAGATAGGTGACTGCTGGCGAAGGTCAATGCGCTGCCGGAG
>JAIFKY010000038.1 GCA_020049345.1 Anaerolinea sp. | reverse complement strand
CTCGTCATCGCCACGGGCGGCGTGGATCTTTCCGTGGGAGCCACCATGGCAATTGCGGCTTCGGTGGCGGGAATTTTGATGAATCCATCCGCGCTAAAAAACGAAGTCTTCTTTGTCACAGACCCCACTTACACATTTCAACCGCTTTGGTTGGTGATTACAGCGGCGCTGGTCATATCCCTCCTCTGTGGTTTGTGGAACGGAATTTTGGTGGCTTACATGAGAATTCAACCCATGGTAGCCACGCTGATCCTGATGATTTCGGGTCGCGGCATTGCCCAATTGATTACAAACGGGCTGAGAGTCCAGATCACATACAAGCCCTACGCATTCATTGGGCAGGGCTGGATCATCCTGCCTTTTTCGCTTTACATCGTAGCCATTGTGCTGACAATCACCTGGATTCTGACCCGCAAAACCGCCATCGGCATGTTCATCGAATCGGTGGGAATCAATTTCCGCTCCAGCTATTTCAGCGGCATTGACGAAAAGAAAATCAAATTACTGGTCTACACCTTTTGCGGCTTTTGCGCCGGGATCGCAGGTCTGGTTGCCAGTTCAAACATCAAGACATCGGATGCCAATAACATCGGGCTCACCACCGAACTGGACGCCATCCTCGCAGTTGTGATCGGCGGGACTTCCATGTCAGGCGGGCGTTTCTCCCTGCTGGCAAGCATGGTCGGCGCTTTGGTCATGCAGGCAATTACCCAGTCCATGTATGCGGTCGGCGTACCTGCGTTTGCCCTTCAGGCAATCAAAGCAGTGGTTGTCATCCTTGTGATCCTTTTGTATTCGGAACAAGTCAAAGGCTTTGTCCGAGGGATCACCGCGCCCAGGAAAGAGGTGTAACCATGTTGCAACTGGCAGGCAAGTTTATCTCCAATAATCGTAAATTTATTCCCCTTGTGGCTACGGCGTTACTGGCGTTTGCCGCGTATGGGGTTGGGGCGTATTTTTTCGTTGGGATGCGGAATCCGCAAGTGTTCTTCAACTTGTTCCGAAATAGTTCCTTCCTTTTGATCAGCGGCATCGGGATGACTTTTGTCATCCTGACGGGCGGCATTGACCTGTCTGTGAGCGGGGTGGTGGCTCTGACGACGGTGGCTTCCGCTGTGCTTCTTCGGGAAGGATGGAATGCCTGGGGCGTTATTTTTCTCATGCTGGCAATGGGAATGACCCTGGGCGCCATTATGGGAAGTTTTATCGTTTACTTAAAAGTACAGCCATTTATCGCCACACTGGCTGGCATGTGGTTTGCCCGCGGCATGTGCTTCTTCATCAGCGACGACGCGGTCACAATCGATAATTATGTTTTTCAAATCCTTGGGAAAACAAAAATCCTAATTCCAGGCTTGACAGAACTTGCCGCAAAACAGGGGAATCCAGCGCCTTATATTTCCATTCCCGTCGTTGTGGCGTTTACCTTGCTGATGGTCGCGATCTACATCGCCCACTACACGCGTTTTGGGCGCACCGTATATGCCATTGGCGGCAACGAAGGACGGAATGAACAATCTGCCCGCTTGATGGGCTTGCCTGTCAACAGAACAAAAATGCTGGTGTATACCTTCAACGGATTTTGTTCGGCGCTGGCGGGACTTTCGTTCAGCCTCTTTGTGTATTCGGGACACGGCTTGTATGCGCCAGGCTTTGAACTGGATGTTATCGCGTCGGTGGTGATGGGCGGGACGATGCTGAGCGGCGGTTCAGGCTACGTGTTCGGTACATTCTTTGGCGTTTTGGTGCTGGCTGTTACTCAAGCGCTGATCCAGTTTATCGGTTCCCTTAGTTCCTGGTGGACAAAGATCGTCATCGGCGTGCTGACCCTCACTTTCATCGGCGTGCAGTCAGTGCTGGCAAATCGAAAAGCTGGACGGCAAAGCGCTCAATCTGAGCAGGAATTGATAGCCGTTCGCCGCAAGAGGCAAAGGCTCGCCTTTGGACTTGGCGCGGTTGCCATACTGGCAGTTGTTGCAATTGTCTCTGTCTCCAGGTCTGGAGCGGACTCGTCCGATGTCCCCGTAAATACCCAATGTGTCGTTGCGCCATTCCGTGAGGAAGATGCCGCGAAACTGGAAGCAGACGGCGCTGTGATTGTCTATCACCGGACAGCCGGTCCGCTCTGTGTTGACGAGTTGTTTGCGATATATCCCGACGGACGAATTTCGGGCACTGATGGCGTAAACAAAGTGGAAACAAAAGTGGACCCTGCCGAGGTGGAGAATTTACTCACTGCCATCAGCGTGGATCATAAATGGTTTACAGATGAAATCTACAGCACGTATCTAAATCCGTGCAGGCAGTGCTTTGCGCATTACATCAGCATCTCCTATAACGGCGAGGAAAAAGCCGCAACCGGCGTGGATGGCACAACAGCCATGCCGCCCGGATACGCCTTTGCCCTGGCGGAAATTAGACCCTTGCTTCCACAAATTAATCCTGCTCCATAATAGGTTCGCAGCACCGGGAATGAAAGAGTTTCCGGTGCTGTCCTGTTTTGGAAATGAAAATAAAGAAGCGTTTTTGTTTATCGATGGAATTTATTATGAAGGAGTAGGAAAGATGAATGTTAGAAAGATACTGGTTCCAGCTCTCCTAGCTTATGCTTTTTTCACCTTTGCCTGTGTCTATATCGTATTACCTGAAGGTTTGGAAACTCCGGAAGCAGTCGTGGAAGGCGCTGCGCCGAAAATTTGGAGCGCCGTAGTAACGAATGTTGGTAAATCTGACAGCGGAGATTTACACATCGACATCACCATTCAAAATGAAACTGGCGATTGGAGTACGATGCACGCCGTGCCAGAGAAGCCGGCTGTACTTACCGCCGATGGAAAGACTGTAAATTGTGATACGGTTTTTGTGGGAACCGGTGGGCATCGCCTGGCGCCAGGTTTTCAAATGCGTGGTTATACTGTTGAAAAAGAAGATGCAGTGGAAACACAGCTTCTTTATGTGGAGTGCAAGGGCGCGTCTGCCGCTGCCGGAGCAACGCTCTCCATCGAATATGCCAGCTTCGGCGGCGAACTCGATGATTATGATCCAGAGGCGAACAAAACTGAGGGAACGCTGGAATTAAACCTTGACGAGGTTGTTGCAGATTTGACTTATCCAATTGTCGTACCGGTGGATGGTTTGATTCAGGATGCAGGAGCCAGCATTACAGCGCTAAGTGAAAACGTCATAACCCTCCTTGATGTTCAGCGCACCGATACCGGCTTCCAATTTAACTGGCAGAACTTCAACCCGTCCAAGTTCGCACTCAAGACGCACATCGGCACCCCGCCTGTTATCGGGGCGGATGGCATCATCTATGGCGTTTATGAAACGCTGGACATGGTATCCGTACCCATTACCCCCGCAAAAGAAAACATGGAATGGACCACCGAAGTTTCTGTTCCACAGGATGTCAAAGGCTTTTATATCCTGCTGAGTGTTGAGTCAAAAAAGCCACGAACATATTTGAATTACGCCATCGATATCAGCGACAAATAGTTCAGCGATTGAAGTTTTGTATGCCGCGATTTAAGGATGTTACTTTGAATTATTTTCGCTTTACGCTGATCATTCTTTGCTTCTCCTTGGTTGTGTCTGCCTGTGGGACAGCACAGGCAGACACAATTATTACCACGGAGCCAGAACCAACCACGGCTCCTGCCAACGTAACACCAGACTGGTTCGACATGGAACTGGTCGATGTCCAAACCGGCAAAACCTTCACCATGAATGAATATGCCGGTAAAGTCATCCTGCTCGAAACCATGGCTATGTGGTGCCCCAACTGCCTTGTTCAAGCGAATGAGGTGAGAAACCTTCACGAGGCGCTTGGGAACCCCAATGATTTTATTTCGGTCAGTCTGGATGTTGATATTAACGAAGACGAAGCCGCGCTTAAGGAGTATGCATCCAGTTATGGATTTGACTGGCATTTTGCTGTTGCGCCGCTCGAAGTTGCCCGGGCGCTTGGCAACTTGTATACCGCCCAATATTTAAATCCGCCGCTCGCGCCCATGCTGATCATTGATCGTGACGGTAATGTTCATCATCTGGAATATGGAATGAAGGATGCAGAAATGCTCCGAAAGATCGTTGAGCCTTTCCTGACAAAATAACCAACAATGATCAGCCTTGCTCTTACTTCCCTCCTGCTTGGACTTTTGACCACCACCAGCCCCTGTATATTGCCGCTTTACCCCGGCTTTTTAGCCTATTTAGGCGGTCAAAGTGAAATGGGAAGGAGAAAATATTTCCTCGGTCTGTTCGTACTTTTGGGGGTGCTGACCATGATGCTCTTGCTGGGAGGCTTGATCGCTTTGCTGGCTGTCCCTGTCGGCAGTGTTCTGGTTTACATTCTTCCGCTTGCGGATATTCTAATTTTGATCCTGGGGGTTCTTCTTTTACTAAACCAAAACCCATTCAAAACTCTGCCGCAAATTCAGTTACCCGTTTTGCGACACCCATATATTAATGCCTATGTATATGGCTTGCTTTATGGACCAATCGCACTCCCCTGTTCTGGTCCCATGGTAGTCAGCATCTTTGCCCTTTCTTTTACAGTCGGGGAAGCATTTAGCCAACTGTGGATATTTCTATGGTTTGGGTTGGGACTTGGCATTCCGCTCTTGATTATTTCGTTTCTATCTGCTGCGCTTCAACGCCAGTTAACTACATTATTCGCCCGCCACAGCCACTCTGTCAATTTCGTCGGCGGTCTGCTCCTAATTGGGGTTGCCATTTACGATCTGATTAAAAACTGGGAGTTGTTGCGACTATTTTTTAGGTTGACATAGGATGCAAGCGCGCCCGCAAAAATATCTCTTGACTTTGATTAAAATTTTTGATATTATGTTATCGATAACATGTTATCGATAACATAACGGGTTTTTAGGGAAAATATCTTGACTCTGGAAAAATATAAAGATGAAATCTATTCGCTTGCACGGAACTGGTGATTTACGGAACCATGAAGAACCCATCCCTGTCGCTGGGGCGGGCGAGAAACTTGTCCGCGTGAAGTCTGTGGGCGTGTGCGGCTCGGATTTGCATTGGTTTTCGGGGGGATCGATCGGCGACGCAAAACTGGAACGTCCGCTGGTGCTGGGACATGAATTTGCTGGCGAATTGGAGGATGGTCAGCGCGTGGCGGTTGACCCAGCCATCCCCTGCGGGCATTGCGAACTCTGCCTGCACGGACATCCCAATTTATGTTTATCCATTATTTTTGCAGGCTACGCAACCCAGGACGGCTCCATGCGCGAATACATTGCATGGGATGAAAGATGCATTTTCCCCATCCCTGACCATCTCACTTTTGAAGACGGCGCAATGCTTGAGCCGCTCGGCGTGGCGATCCATGCCGTTGACCTGGCACATCTTAAAGCGGGGATGACGGTTGGCGTTTTCGGCTGCGGACCGATCGGATTATTGATCATCCAGATGGCGAAACTTGCAGGCGCGGCAAATATCATTGCAACCGATAAACTTCCGCATCGCGTGGAAGCGGCAAAAGCTTTCGGGGCAGACCAAGCCTTTTTGGCGGGCACCAACTCCGAGGTCGAGGAAATTCGCGCGGCGACCAGGGGGCGGGGAGTGGATGTCGCATTTGAATCGGCAGGAATGCAGGACGCTGTCGATACATCATTCGCCGCCGTTGTCATGGGTGGGAAAGTCATGATGGTCGGTATCCCAGATGAAGAGCGGACTTCGTTTTCTGCATCCACTGCGCGGCGCAAGGGGTTGACCATCAAGATGGTGCGGCGCATGAAAAACACCTATCCGCGCGCGATTGAATTGGTTTCAAAAGGTTTGGTGGATGTCCGTTCGATTGTCACGCATCGCTTTTCGCTCGACCAGGCTGAGGAAGCCTATCGGGTCGCGGAGCGGCGCGAAGGTTAATTGGAGATGAACATGAATCAAAACGATATCCAAAAAGCAATTGAAAGCGGAAAGACCGTTCTTGGCATCGAGTTTGGCTCGACGCGCATTAAAGCGGTGTTGATTGGCGAGGATCATAAACCGCTCGCTTCGGGAAGTTATGAGTGGGAAAACAAACACGAAAATGGCGTCTGGACATACCGCATCGAAGATGTTTGGACTGGCTTACAGGAAAGCTATCGCAATCTCTGCAAAGAGGTTTCTGAGAAGTACGGCAGCCCGCTCAAGACCATTGGCGCCATCGGCTTTAGCGGCATGATGCACGGCTACATGGCATTTGATCAAACTGGTAACCTGCTCGCGCCGTTCCGCACGTGGCGCAACACCATCACTGGGCAGGCAGCAGAGAAACTCACCGATTTGTTCCAGTTCAATATTCCACAGCGTTGGAGCATTGCACATCTTTATCAGGCGATATTGAACAAGGAAGCGCATGTCAA
>JAIFKY010000004.1 GCA_020049345.1 Anaerolinea sp. | reverse complement strand
TCTGGCATGGCTTTCAACGCATCCACCGCGGGGCGAGTCATTGCGCGAAAATCCGCCGCGCCCTGCAAAACCTGCGTGCCGCTGATAACGTTGATTAGCCGATAAAAAAAGCCCGAAGTCCATTTCTTGAAAGACGCAGGCT
Source organism: Anaerolinea sp. (assembly GCA_020049345.1). Lineage (GTDB taxonomy): Bacteria > Chloroflexota > Anaerolineae > Anaerolineales > Villigracilaceae > Villigracilis. Next base: position 5,908 of record JAIFKY010000004.1, on the reverse strand, counting down.
GCGCCTCATCCATGCGCTGTGTTTGCACAATATCGTAGCCTTGCGCAATCAACCCAAGCATTTGCGAAATCATCTCCGGCGGGTGTTGCCCATCGCCGTCCATGGTGACAACCACCTCGGCAGTGGATGCGTCCATGCCTGCGGTCAGCGCGGCTTGATGCCCAAAGTTTCGGCTGAGTCGCAGCAGCGTCACTCTCGGGTCGTCCCCCGCTATTTTGCGAAGCGTATCAACCGTCCCGTCGCGGGAGCCGTCATCCACATAAATAAAATGGAAATCATACTCAAGCGAATCGAGCACATCGCAAATCCGCTTGTGTGTGTGTTCAACCACTCCCTCTTCGTTGAAGATGGGAATGACAAGGTCAACGGTTATTTTTTTGGAAGTCATCAACAGGATTTTACCATGCGCCTTGACTCAGCCCTCGAGCCTGTTTCCAACGCCGCTGGGCGTGGGTTATCCCGATTATTTTTTACAGAGGGCTTCATAAACTGCAATGCGGTCATATTCGGCTGGCTCGTCCTTGAGCATCTCATATTGCGTACACATTTTGGTAAAGGAATACTTGTCGTCGCGAATCAATTTGGCAATCTTCTTCGCCTGATCTATCTTGTTTAGCTGGACATAGGCTTCCAGGGCAGGCAGCCACTCGGAAACAGCGGCAGGTTCGAGGTCAAGCGCTTTGGCTTCTCCTGTCAAATCAACTACCAATTGCCAGTCTTCCATCTGACGGGCTAAATCCATCTTCTGGTAAAAATAACACCAATTGTGAGGCGGCTCCGAACCAAACACGGAGGAAAGCGGAATCGCCTGCGGACCTGAGGGGATGATCAATTCGACATTTGAATATTTCGCAATAAACCGCACATCGGTACGCGCCTCGGTCACTGCCTGATCAAAACGCTTGCCATCAAGCACATGCATGCAGGTATCTGGCGAAGACTGCGACAGAATGATGACCTTTCCATAATCGCGCTGAATGGTGAAGGTGTCACGCACAAGCCGATTTTGCTGTGTGCCAAGAAGCAGGTCAACCCAGATTTGATCAAACATGATTTGACCGGGTAATTTGAGCGGACCTCCAGGCTGGTAGATCAAATTGACGGGACCCCAAACCTCATATTCTTCAGCAAGACCATATCCGCCGGGCATGGCAACCACAACCGTGGTTCCATCCTCTATTTGAGGGGCGCGCCAGGAAAGTTGCCACCACGCTTCGCGTTCCACCTTCCAAAAATCCCGATAATAACTGGCGTTGAGGAGCTGCGTCATCACGCCGGAGACCAGCAAGGCGCTCAAAAGAACCCAACGGGTATTGCCCTTGAACACGTAAAAAACCATTCCACCCATAAACAGGGCAACACCTAAAACTGACTGATATGAGTAACGATCCCATAACCCAAAATTAACGTTTCGCCCCGCGGCAATGATCGGCAAAGTGGTTACGAAAACGATGAGCGCTCCAAGAATAAGCAAATCACGCGATGACTCAACCTCAACCTCATTCTGGATTTCAGCTTGTTTTCGTACCAGGAGATAATAGCCCGCCCCAGCCAAGACAACCGAAATACCCAACCCCAGCGCCAGCAGAAAATCCCTGTATTCTGCTTGATTGGAAAGTTGATAGAAGGGAACAGCCCATGCGAAAATTGATGTCTCTACTAAGTCCTTGCCGCCTTCGATAAACAGACCGATTAATCCCTGCAAGGATGTATAGTTGCTTATCAATCCTTCCACGCTGACAGCTTTGCGCGTGCTTTCGAAAATAAAAAAACGCCAATAGACAAATGAGATGGAAAATAAAAGATAGGGAACGGCATTCATCAGGGTTAAGCGGATATTTTCCTTCCAGTTTTTACCCTGTTGCTGGAAAAGATACCAAAGCAATAAAAGACGAACCGCCTCTGAGCCAATAAGCGCCTCGTAAATAAGGATATAAAATGCGCTTAATAGCACCGCAAGAATGGTGAAAATGACCTTGCGCGCGACCTTGCCTGTTTTGACTGCATTAACAGTCAATGCCAGTGAAAGCAAAATTGCAGCATAGGAAATCAAATCCTGTTTGTAGGTCAACGCTGTCGGTTGTTCATAAAAACCTGGATACACAATAAACAGAAGCGTTACAAACAGGGTCACCGCTTTGCGATTGGGCCAAAGACTGCGAACCAGCCAAAAGAGAGCCAATGCAGACATCAGTTTTATCAATAGCGCATACAAATGCCACGCCAATGGAGACAAGCCTATTATTGAAAAGTCCAGCGTGTACACCCAGCCAATAAATGGACGATCTCCTTTAAAAAGGCTAAGGAGTCCCTCCATGCCCCGTGAGTTAGCCGCCCACAGCAAATACCAATCATCGCGATAAAAACCCAGTTGCGTGATATACGTGCCATAGGTTACCAGGGTGGTAAAAACGATTAGAAGAATTGCCAGGAATGTTTCGCGGCGGGAAACAGTCGGTACAGAACTCATTGGAATTTAAACTCCATAATAGCGTCCATGACCAGTTCCTGATCAGAGCCGGTCAGGTCATTGTAAAAAGGCAGGCGGATCAACTGGTCGCTAATCCGCTCCGTTACGGGGCAATCTCCTGCTTTATAACCAAAGCCTTGTCCCATATCCGAGAGGTGAAGCGGCAGGTAATGAAAAACGCTGTAGATGCCGCGCTCGCGTAAATGCATAATCAACCTCTGGCGCAAATCCAGCGTTGGCAGAAGCATGTAAAACATGTGATATGCCTGTTCGCGGTCTTCGGGAATGCAGGGTAATTGCACACCATGCTTTTCAGCCCAGTCTTTTAGCCCGGCGTGATACATATCCCAAACATTTTTGCGGTGACTTTGTATTCTCTCGCGCTGTTCAAATTGCGCGTACAAAAATGCTGCAAGCAAATCAGACGGAAGATAAGACGAACCAATATCCACCCAGGTATATTTATCCACCTGACCACGGAAGAAGCGTGAACGGTTTGTCCCTTTTTCGCGGATGATCTCTGCGCGTTCAACAAGGAATGGGTCGTTGATCAGCAACGCGCCGCCTTCGCCGCATGAAAAATTCTTGGTTTCATGGAAGGATTGCGTCGCCAGTGAACCAAACGTGCCGAGATATTTTCCCTTGTATTTACCGAATAAGCCGTGCGCGTTATCTTCGACCACTGCAACATGATGACGGTTGGCGATGTCCATGATGGAGTCCATTTCACAGCCAACACCCGCATAATGCACAGGGACAATCGCCTTGGTGCGCGGCGTGATCGCTGCTTCGAGTTTGGATTCGTCCAAGTTGAGGGTATCAGCCCGAACGTCGAGAAAGATCGGTTTGGCTCCGCGCAGGACAAAGGCATTCACAGTCGAGACAAATGTAAAGTCAGGGATGATGACTTCATCGCCAGGTTTAATATCCAAAAGAATAGCAGACATTTCGAGCGCATGTGTGCAGGATGTAGTTAGCAGGGCTTTGTTTACGCCAAGTTCGCTCTCGAGGAATGTGTGGCATTTTTTGGTGAAGCCACCATCGCCAGAAATACGCCCTGACTCAATGGCTTGACGGATGTATTCATATTCGTTGCCAAGCGGAACGGGACGATTAAAGTCAACGCGAATTGTTTCCATGATCAATCCTTGCGAACAATTATGGTGAAGTCGTACAAGCGATAATCATGTAGGAGCGCCACATTTTTAGCAAAGTTGCGTTTGCAATAATCAAAGAAGAAAAGCGGGTCAGCATAATACAGGTCGGGACGCATTTTATCGGCATCGGAATATTTGGTGAGCATGTTAAAAGCCATACCCTGCGTGGCGTGGTCATCCATTTTATGCAGACAATCTACGACGATTTTTGTCCATGCTTCGTTCTCGGTGTCGAGTTTCATGTTGAAGGTTCCGCTGACAACCGCATAATCGATCAAAGGCACTTCGGTAATGTCGCTCGTGAACCAGCAATCAGGGTTGTTGGGATGAGTCTCACGTCCCTTGACCAGCATCGGCTCGGCAATGTCATAGCCAACATAATGCAACTGATGACCGAGTCGAATCAGATAGTCGTACATGCCGCCATATCCGCTGCCAAAATCGAGCAGGGAATATTTTCTGCTGGAATCAATCACTTTGATTAATTGAAAGAAACGCGCTTCCTGTGATTCGACGGAGTTGTAGTCAACACCACGATGGGTGGTGCCATGCGTTTCAAGTTTTTCAATAAAATAGTTTTTAACTTTATTTAGATCATCAGGATCGGTCATGGATTCCTCAGGAAATACTTTTCAGCGTGTCTTCACCAAGCATGAACATGGCGTCAAAGATCGTCACGTACGGGTCAAAGGGTGGATAAAGCTGTTGATATTCGGGATAAGTGTATTCGATGTAAGACAAGGCAATGCCTGCCGAATCAAATTTTTCCTGCTCGATATAATCACGGGCAGAGGGTCCGCTCATATAATGGGTTGCGCCAACATGCTGAAGAATCTGTATCAGGCGGTCGGTCTTTTGTCCCTCGATCCCCGCGATCTCGGAAGAACGCATGAAATGCGTATGGTTAATTCCAATCTTGCGCGCGATTTCAATCATCAGCCAAATGGTGAAATCAGCCAGGAATTCGTCGCGGCGTCCGAAGACAGAATCAAGCCAGGGGGCATAGGATGCAAAGTGCGGCGCTTTGGCGTAGGCAAAGGTCAATGCTTTCAAATGATTCTTCGCCCACGGCTTGCTCCAGTCAATCCGCACATCCTTGATGGGAATCCCTTCCGTTACACCTTTGCTGTGGACGGGGATGGTCAACCACTGCTTACCCTGTGCAGTCTTGATCTGGTTGCGGTTGCGCCAGCCGTGCTTGTCATATTGGACATCGTCATAAAAAACAAAAAGGTCAGCTTTTTGGATTTGGTCAAACACACCGCGCCACGGAATGTAGGAAGGCTGAAGGATCACAACATTCATTCTTTTTTTACGTCTGCGCTTTCCTGAATAATGTAAGATGGACGATCCATACTGCGGTCAAAGATACGCGCCAGATATTCGCCAAAAATACCAAGCGTGAACATTTGCGCACCGCTGAACAACGCGATGACGGAAGCCAAAAATGGAAAGCCCGGCAAACTACCCAGCGCCAGATAAACAAAAAGAACATAAACAAACACGCCGAGCCCGAACAGGGTCATAAAGAAACCAAGAAAACTCGCGAGGCGCAAAGGTAGTGTGCTGTATCCGATAAGGATCAATAACGCAACCTTTACAAGCGCAAAAAAATTATAGTTGGAGCTTTCAGCGGGCGCAATATCCACCTGCACATAGGTGAAGCGCGTTGTACCCCATGAAAGTAAAACATCAATGATTAGCGTGGGGTTTTGAAAATTAACAAAAGCCTCACGCAGTTCCGCGCGGAACAGGCGGAAGGCGGAGATATTCCTCACCGACGGAACTCCCATTACATTTGCCAGAATCAATTTGGTATTACTTGTGAGCAAATTACGCAAAAATCCCTGCGGCAATATTTTGGGCACGCCATACACCACATCGAACCCCTCATTTAATTTTGCAAGTAAAACTGGAATTTCCTCAGGCGGATGCTGCAAGTCCTGATCCATGGTCGCGATTAATTCAAAACGCGCCGCGCGCACACCGCACAACGTTGCATTATGTTGCCCATAATTCCGCATCAGATGAATGCCGCGCGCAAACTCATATTTATCGGTTATCTTTTTGATCACATCCCAACTATTATCGGGGCTGCCATCATCCACAAGAATGACTTCATAGGAATCAAAAACCTCTGGCAGAGTCGCAGCCAAACGCTCAACGAGTGTGTTGAGCGTTTGGCTGCCGCGATAAACTGGTATAACAACGGAACATTTCATGGGCGATATTTTACCATGCGCCTCAAATGCCAACCCCGTGCCTGTCGCGCAGCAATTTG
>JAIFKY010000213.1 GCA_020049345.1 Anaerolinea sp. | reverse complement strand
TCCTTCGACCTGAAACTGGTCGGGTTTCAAAAACATTCGCTTCACTTTGACAGCGGATTTACCCTCAGCCGCGCCGCGCAGGCAAAAGGCGAGCAGGTCTTCACGCGCTGGTACAAAGAACGCGCGCTTGAAATTATTTCTGAGCGCGTCAGGCAATATTCGCAACAATACAACTTCACGCCCAAACAAGTAAAAATTAGTTCTGCCAAAACGCGCTGGGGATCATGCAGTCCAGACGGCACGCTCAACTTCACCTGGCGTCTGGTCATGGCTCCGCTGGAAGTGATTGATTACGTGGTCGCGCATGAACTGGCACACCTGCGCGTAAAAAATCATTCCAGTAAATTTTGGAAAATGGTTGAGTCTATTTATCCCGAATATAAAAAACAAAGGAAATGGCTGCGCGAAAATGGCGGACAATTAAGTTTGTAGCACAGTTATGTTGGTTTATACTTTCCACATGGAACAAAATCAAACAAAACACATCGTACGCCTTGATGCAGATTTTCAGATAAAAATCACCGAACATGCAAACTGGCGCGCGCCTGATCTGGAATCTTTGCACACCTTCATTTCCTTGTTTGCCGAGATCATGGGCGGAAATCAAAATTTCAAACGCCAGTTTGGAGAAGTTCTGATCGAAAGAGCCGACACAGGCACAAGCCTGGCTTTGGCTTATAAAGATCGGATCAAGTTAAGCGAAAAAAGCCAATTCAGCGCATGGTCGGTGATCCACGAATTGGCGCATGTTTGGGATGCCAAAAACCAATGGAACTTATCGCTGGCTTTGGAAAAAGCCACAGGCGGAACCACAAATCTGTTTTTGTCTAATTTGAAAAAGAAAATACCCAATCAATGGGATGCTGGCTTGAGCGGCGCAGAGAAAATCCCCGGACGTTACGGCAGAAAGCCAGGCGTAAACGCCTACGGATATTTCTACGGCGATACGCCCAGCGGTTCCAACTGGCAATTTAATCGCAAGGAAGACTTCGCTGAATCTGTTGCAATGTACTGCGGCTGGCAACGAAATAATTTCCTCTCGAAAACCGCTCACGGTAGAATTGAAAGATATCTTTTGCCAAACGGAACGAAAGACCCGCTCTACGACATTGCCGACAACTGGTCTGATTATGCGCGTTATTTTTATCCCGAAGGCGGCGATTACGCAAAAACCAAACGCTGGAAATTTATCGATTCATTAATTCGAGGCAATTCAGCGAATCAATGAATCAGCGAGTGAAAAATGAGAATTGGAGAAAGTGGATGAGTCTTTTACCTGATAACCTTCTTGAAATCCGCGAACACAACGAACCAGATTATATGCCATTGGTTGACTACCAATCGTGGCGCGTGGCGTTGATCAACTACACAGCAGATTACCTGCCTGAGAAGATAACTCGTATGCAAAAACACACCGAGACTGATGAAGTCTTTGTCTTGCTTGCGGGGCATTGTATTTTATTTCTTGGCGAAGGCAATGAAAGCGTGACAAAAATCCACGCGGTGAACATGGAATTGTACAGGCTGTACAACGTCAAGAAAGGCGTGTGGCATTCGCATACATTCAGTGAAGATGCGCGGGTACTGATTGTGGAAAACCGCGATACGGTTTATGAAAACTCCCCGTTTGTTCCACTTTTGGAAAGTCAGTGCAGTGAAGTTGTGGAGTTGGCGAAAAAAATTGGAATTCGTTGAACCTTGCATGGCTTTCACCATACCCTAACTCGGATAAGCCAAAAATCTTCACCTCTTGCATAAATAATTGAATGGCGGGTTTTCAACCCGCCATTCATCTAAAAAACTCTGCGCTTTCAGCGGAGAAAGATTTTCTTGCTTTTCGCGCCGCATAAGCATTTAACTTCTAAGTTCACCACGAAGTCAGAAAACAATATAAAAAGTTCCCCCGAAGATTAATCTTCGGGGGAACTTTTTATAAGATCGCTTGTAAAAGTCTGTTGAAATTATGCTTTTTTTCTTCGCAAAAAGAATTTCGTAATTTCTTCCGCCACAGCAGGCATGAGCGCAAGCCCAACCACCAAACTCCATTCGCGGACAGTTAGCAAGTGCGTGTTGAAAATGGGTTGCAGGAATGGCACAGCGCACACGATCAGCAATAACGCAATGGATGCCCCCACTGCGTATTGCATATATTTATTCGAGAAGATACCGATTGAAAATAGCGAGGCGCGCTCCGAGCGAACGGTGTAGGCGCGGAATAACTCAGCCAGCGACAGTGTGACAAAAGCCATGGTCTCAGCAGATTGAACATCTACTCCACGCCAATCATGCGCGAGGATGAAGGACAATACATTTGTACCAGACGGAATTGCTGATTCAAGATGCCACGCCAGTCCTGTTAAAAATGCGCCCAACACTGCGCCAGTTTGAACGATGGTCTGGATCACAATCCCAATGCCCATCGAACGGTTAACAATCGGCTCGGACTTGGCTCGCGGCTTTTGATCCATAATATCAGGATCGCCTTTTTCCATGGCAAGCGCCAGCGCGGGCGCGCCGTCAGTAATGAGATTGAGCCACAAGAGTTGAATGGCTGTCAGTGGAGCCGGCAAGCCTGCCAGCGTGGCGAGGAAGATGATCATGATCTCTGCCACATTTGAGGAAAGCAGGAAGAACACAAATTTGCGGATGTTGCTGTAGATGACGCGTCCCTGCTCGACCGCTGCGACGATGCTTGCGTAGTTGTCGTCGGTGAGCACCATGTCCGCGGTTTCTTTGGCAACGTCTGTGCCTGTGATGCCCATTGCCACGCCAATGTCGGCGCGTTTGATGGCAGGCGCATCGTTCACGCCGTCGCCAGTCATTGCGACAATTTCATCGTTGGCTTGCAGTGCATCCACGATCCGCATTTTGTGTTCCGGCGAAACGCGGGCAAAGACATCAGTATCTTCGATGATGTTTTTAAGTTGATCGTCGTTGAGTTCGTCCAGTTGCGCGCCGGTCATTACCTTTTTGCCAGGGCGCAGGAGACCAATTGCCTCGGCAATGGCTTTGGCAGTATTGGGGAAATCGCCTGTGATCATCACCGTGCGGATGCCCGCATGGCGCGCATGTTCGAGCGCTGGCTTCACTTCGGTGCGCGGCGGATCAATCATGCCGGTTAAACCAACAAAGACCAGATTTTTTTCCAATTCATCGGCTTTTATTTTTTCAGGATCATCAGGGACATCTTTTTCCAAACGATAAGCCAGCCCAATCACGCGCAGCGCATCTTTGGTCATTGCATCGTTGGCGGCAAGAATGCGATCTTTTGCTTCCTGTGTCATGGGGTGGGGGGTGTTGTCCATGCCTTGATATTGCGTGCAAAGATCAAGCACAATATCGGGCGCGCCTTTGACGGCGATCACATCCCAGCCCTTGTGTTTCTCATCGGAGAATGGAGACAGGTCATGCGGCTGCGGGTCAACCACATTGTGGATGGTGATCATGCGCTTGCGTTCCGAGTCGAATGGCACTTCATTTTCGCGCGGATAGGCCTCTTTAATATCCAGATGAACTGCTCCAGCCTTGGCAGCGGCAACCAGCAGCGATCCCTCTGTCGGGTCGCCGACGATGCGATACGTCTGAGATGATTCGTTTTCGCCAGTTGTTTCAAGCAATGAGTCATTATTCAGCAGACCCAGCCATAATGTGGAAAGGATGGCGGGATATTGGGTCACATTCACTTTTGTGCCGTCAATTTGAAATTCGCCGTTGGGCGCATAGCCTGTTCCGGTTACATGAATGAATTGGTTATCTGCCCAGACGCGGGTAACGGTCATTTCATTTTGGGTCAGCGTGCCGGTTTTATCTGAACAAATGACAGTGGCGGATCCAAGTGTCTCAACCGAAGATAACTTGCGGATGAGCGCGTGGCGTTGAATCATCTCGCGCATTCCGAGTGCAAGGGAAATGGTCACGACGGCAGGCAAACCTTCTGGAACTGCCGCAATCGCCAGACTGATGGCGATGATGAATACTTCGGTAATTTCCCTGCTGAATTCCGCAAAATACCTCAGCGGACTTGTAAACAGGTCGCCGATATTCGTTTGGTTGATCAGCGCGACGACGAAAACCACCGCAACAAGGATCAGCGAGCCAATACTGAGCGATCTGCCCAGTTGATCAAGCCTGCGCTGTAGGGGCGTTTCTTCGGTATCCACATTTTGCAGCATGGTGGCGATTAGCCCCAGTTGGGTGTGCATACCTGTGCTGGTGACCACTCCGCGCCCGCGCCCGTAATTGACAACCGTACCCATGAATGCAGTATTTTTTCTGTCGCCAAGCGGAACATTTTTTTCAAGCACAGTCGCCGCGTTTTTTTGCACTGGAAGGGATTCGCCTGTAAGCGAGGCTTCTTCGACCCGCAGATTTATCGCTTCGAGTAAACGCAAATCAGCGGGAATGAAATTGCCTGCTTCAAGGAAAACAATATCACCGGGGACAAGATTGTATGCTGGCACAGAACCGCGCGCGCCATCACGTAACACTTGCGCGTCGGGCGCGGCAAGTTTCTTAAGCGCGGCTAAAGCCTGTTCCGCGCGTTGTTCCTGCACAATGCCCAATACCGAGTTCAAGACCACAATCGCCATGATCGCGGCAGCTTCGACGTAATCGCCAAGCAGGGCTGAGATCACAGAAGCCACGATCAGCAGGATCACAACAAAGTTGTTGAGTTGCGCCCACAACAAAGCAAGGAATCCCGGACGCGGCGCTTCACGCAATTGGTTTTGTCCATATTGTTGCAGGCGTTTTTCCGCTTCGGCAGACGACAAGCCTTCATTGCGTACTTCAAGGTGATGTAAGACCTCCTCGGCTTTTAGCGCATACCATTCGTGTTGATGTTGCTTTTCTTCAATTTCGGTGACAGACATATATCTTCTCCAAGGGGTGATGTTATGTAGTATGTCAAAAAAAGACCACCACGCAGAACGTGGTGGTCTTGCCTACGCTAGTAAGCGCACGGACCGCCGATGACCCGCGAAGCGAGCCAATGGTATGACGACAATCCATCCTGTGGGAGACAGGTAGCTACTCCCCAACCTCTGGTAGTGTACTCTACTGTTAAAGTCACTGTCAAGGAAAAGACAATAACCCAGGCGTACTTAAAGCTGAAAGTTTTGAATAAAAGGCGGTGTGGGAACTGAATCTGGCGCGAAGATAAAAAACAATGCGAATGTGATAATTACACACAGCAGGCATATAAAAACAAATCCACCGAGCGCAATTCCAACCCACGCCATGGGCTGTCCCGTTTCATTGCGCTTTCGGATTTGATTGAGGGAGATAGTTCCAAATATCAGCGAGAGAAACCCAAGCAGAAAACTGGTTGGAAAACAAATAAAACTTGTTAATGGAACAGGCGCCAACCCTGTGCAGAATGACAGGATGGTTAAAATTCCAAACACAAAACTGAGGATGGAATGATTGTTGATGGGCGGGTTGATGATTTCTTCGTTCATTTCCAAAATTGTCTGGGGCGTGGTCAACGGTTAAGGAACATGAATCCGATGGCGGCAAGGGCGCACAACATAAGTATGACCAGAATTCCGATACCGACGATGATCATCACGGTGCGCGAACCTGTATCTTCCGAGATGGCAGGCGGTGTGGATTGCAAAAAGGATGAGGATTTTGCGAATGTGGGCTCGCTCACCGAAAATTGCGGCGCAGACTGCGCCGGAGGCTGGGATGAAAATCCCTGAGGTGTTTGCTGGAGAAGTCCAAGTTGACTTAATTTCGTCATGGCTTTTTCGAATTTGGCGCGCGCCTCAGGCGGCATGGAGTCGATATTTTGCATCTCCTGCCCGTTGACCACGATGCGCGTGTTTGCCAACCCGATCATTTTTTGGATCACATCCCCTTCGAATAGGTCTGGAATGCCGTTATTGTTTTCGTCTTTCATAAATGCCATCACCTGCTCGTAGGCGGCGCGCTGGTCGGCAGGCATTTCTTCGATGCTGTTGTAGTTTTTACCGTTAAAAGAAATAGTTTCCATTTTGCTCCTTGTGAATAATGCCATCATATTCACGAAACCATAAAGACAGTATGGGACAAAGGTACGGAAAAAT
>JAIFKY010000128.1 GCA_020049345.1 Anaerolinea sp. | reverse complement strand
CGTGGAAGGTCTTCCCAAGTCAGCACGGCGGCAACGCCTTTGAGGGCTTTGGCTTTGCTGGTGTCGATCTTTTTGATCAGGGCGTGCGCGTGCGGCGAGAATAACACTTTGGCATGTAGCAGCCCGCGTATTTCAAAATCTCCCGTAAAAGCGGGCTTGCCTTGCGCGAGTTTGACCGCATCCACTTTGGTCTCAGACTTGCCGACGGTTTGCCAGACTTGCTTGTCGGGTGTCTCCAGTATCTTTGTTTCTGCGGCAGAAATAGGCGCATCGCCCCGCATTTCCGCTGCCGCCATCAACACAGCCTGTACAGGCTTGAGGTATCCCGTGCAACGGCACAACACACCAGAGATCGCCTCGCGGACTTCCGCTTCGCTTGGGTTGGGATTCTTCTCCAGCAAAGATTTCGCGGCGAGGATTTGGGCGGGCGTGCAGTATCCGCATTGAACGGCGCCTGTTTCGATAAACGCCTTTTGCAGCGGATGTAACCCATCGGTCGTTTTCCAGCCTTGGGCTGGGTGCTCGCCGAGGGCTTCGATGGTGGCTACGCTGTGACCTTCTGCCTGCGCCGCAAGCAGCGACCCCGCGTTGACGGGTGTTCCATCCAGCAGAATGGTATCCGAGCCACTCAGCCCGCCTTCATCGCCAAACTTGACTCCGTGAAAGCCAAGTCCGCGCAGGGCGGCGAGCAGCGTGGTGGATGGGGCGGTGTCAATACTGTGGTCTGTTCCGTTGATCTTAAGGGTGATGTTCATGGAAACTCCTATGGTGCCATTGAATTATTTCAACCGTGATTTTAACTCATGCAGATGCGCAAACACGTCGGGATGGAGGTCGAACTTTTGTGCTTGCGAAACTGCTTTTTGTACAAATATTTCCAGCTTTTTCAGTTCAATGTGGTTGCTTTGAATTAGAAAGACGAGGTCATCCAAGTCACTATCCAGACCGCGATCTATTTTACTGAGCGCGATGCTGTATGGGTCTGCAACATAAATATTCAAGTTCCCAAATTGAGCAATAGGAATGGCTCGGTCTTCGCTTCCTTTTGGCAGGGGAATGAAGCGTTCGATTGGGACAGGTTCAATCTGAATTTTTAATTCTTTGGCAATTTGAATGATCTGGCGATGCAATTCATTTGGGTTTACATCGTCACCGACAAAGTCAATATCCACAGTCAGGCGCGGACTTCCAAGCAGAATCAATGCACTGCCGCCAATCAAGGTTAATTTAGAGAAGGGAGGAAGACGTTCTCCCAATTGTGTCAAAACAGTTTGGAGTTCTATATAGTCCACGATTACGCCTTTTGTAGTTCCATTTGTTTTAACCAGACATCTGCTGCGTGTTCATACGTCCCAAGCCAATTAATAAATTGCCTGCTCAGAATTTGGTGCCGCTTTGCCAGTTGCACGAGAGCTTGATCAGGGTCTGTTTCTGGAATGACACCTAGTTTGCTGGAAAAAAAGTCTGGCAACTGCGGTTGTTTTCCAAGTATGTGAATTAATCGTTCCTGATATTTTCTTTGAAGAAATACGGCGGCGGTATAGTAAAACCGAAGCACGTACTGATTGCTTTGCGACGTAAGTGACTTGTCCGCGATTTCTACCTCTGTGGCGAATTCAGGGTGACGTAGGAAAAAGGGAATCAAAGAGAAACGCACTCGCGCGTTTATGCTTTGCGCCAGCGCTGCAATGAGATTCGCAGGAGACAGCAAAGGCGTTGAACTGAATTGGCGCCCCATCAGGAATTGCACATCCCGCGCCCATAATTCGGATACAAGCTGATCTTCGGAAAACGGCAATAAAGTGGACATAATTTATTTTGTCGTTTGACCTTCGACTTTCGATCTTTGACTTATTACAAAACCTTCGTCACTTTCAGCCCAGCTTTCGCAGACTCAATCGCGGATTGTGAACCGATGACCGCAATCGCTTCCGATTTGGCGGCTTTCTCCAATACTTCGCCGAAGGCGATAAAGTCCTCGCCGTTGGTGGATAAAATTTCATCGCGTTCCTTTTGGCGTGTTTCATCAGATTTGCCAGTCAGGTAGCGCATCATGGAGGTGTGACCTTTGGCATCGGGCAGTTGATATGAATCAATATCGCCGATGGTGCCGATGATGGCTTTGGTCAGTTCGCCCTCGCTCAACGATTCGGCATTGAGCGATTTCAGGTAGGCGGCGGCGTTGTCGTAATTTTCCAGCGTGGCATCCAGATTCGGGTCGCGATAGGAGAGGAAAGAGAATACGCCTGAGTTACTGTCAAAAACGCAGAAGGCTCCGTAGGCGCCGCCCAGCACGCGGATTTTTTCCCATAGGTAGGTGGTTCTCAAATAGTTGAGGATGACATGCGAAGAGCCATCAAATTCATAGCCGAGGTCATAAAGGTTGGCGGCTTTGGCAACATAATTGACCTGGGCGGGGATGGTGAGTCCTTCCTTTTCAATCGAACGTTCAACGTTCAATGTTAAACGTTCAACGTCCTTTTCAGGCAGGGCAAAGATGAAATTTTCAAAATGCGGCTGGAATGTCTTCCAGTTTGCTGCGTCGAGAGTTACGTTGCATAGCACGCTTTTGCTGTTGACCAGCGCATCGCGCATGGTTTCGAGTTTCTTCAAGACGCTGTCCCAATTTTTATCAATGTCATGGGCAAGTTCACGCAGGGCAAAAAGATAGCCGATGCCGCCAATTTGATCATTGACCCAGCCTGCGCCGCCAAACTGAGCGCGGACACGTTTGTTGGCGTAGGCATGTCCGCTGGGAACAAGCGACGACTCCAACCCTGATTTTTCTTCGAGGACAATTTGCTTCAAACGTTCGCGGTTGTTGAAATTGGTATTGAGCAAAACATCTTTGAGGATGTTCAGCAGTTCGGTGGCTTGTGCCACGGTGGCTTTGCCGCGCAGGAACAACTTGCTCACATTTTCCCGCGTTCCGTGGGTGGTGAAACTGGACGCGCTGCCGTAAATTCCGCCTGTGCTTTTTCCAATGCGCTGTGAGAGTTTGACGTAATCTTCCTTGTCGGTTCCCATTTCCAAAAGGGCGCGGGCAAAGATTTCTGTCAGCGGTAGGTATTGCTGGGGCAGGGCGTGCAGGTCGAGGGCGAGGTCAAGGTAAACGATGCCGTTTGTAAACAGGTCATGATACAAAACGGTTGTGTCTTGAATCTGCATGACTTCAATTGGAATGGATTTATTTTTCTTCTCCAAATCTGAGAGTTGGAGGAAGGGCATGGTTGCCAGCGCTTCGGGTGAGTTGGGGGCTTCCTGTAATTTCTTAAGGCGCTGTGTGTTTTCAACGCAGGCTTGAACTTCTTCGGCGCTCATCGCTTCGCGGATGGAAGCCAGTCGGGTTTGCTCCTCTTCTTCGGAGCGGCGACCCAGCTCGGGGTCGGGTTGGAAGCGCAATGTGGTGCGGTGAACATTATCCAGCAGATGGGTTTGAATCAACTTCTCAAAATATTTTCCATCTGCCGCCAGCCGTGATTTGATCTCAGCCAGCGGAGATTCAAACGCCAGCAATTTGAAAGGATCATCTTCATGCAGCCAGGTAACGAGGGCACGGAGCATGATGGATATGCCGCGTGGAAAACTGCCCGTGTTGTTTTCGCGCAGATGAAACTCGATGGTGTTGAGGGCGGCGGCGGTCATATCGGGGTCTATGCCATCGCGGACAAGGGTTGTGAGTGTGTCGAAAATTAGTTGTTCAATTTTCTTTGCGTCGCTGGCGCGAGTGCCTTTCAAACCAGTGGAAAAAATATGCTGACGCAGTTCGCCTTCAAGCCCAAGCCCTGTCAGGTCTTCGCCGAGACCAGAATCTAGCAGCGCTTTTTTGAGCGGCGAGGCGGGCGTGTCAATCAAAATGTGGGAAAGGATTTGCAGGCTGAAATCCGTCACGGGGTCGGAGGTATCGGGCAACAGCCAGTTGACCGTGAGGTAATGCTTTTTCTTGATGTCGGTATCCTGTCCCGCGTCATACGAATATTTGATATTCTTTGACTTCTTGAACGGCTTGGCAAGCGGAACCTGTGACTTGACCTTGAGTTTTTTGTACGGCGCGAGATAGCCATCCAGCAGTTTGAGGCGCTTTTCGGGATCATCGTTGCCGTAGAAAAAGATAAACGAGTTGGATGGATGGTAATACGTCTCGTGGAAATTTTTGAACGCGGCATAAGTCAGGTCGGGGATGTTGCGCGGGTCGCCGCCTGAATCAATGCCGTAGACATGCTTGGGGAAAAGCGACTGCTGAATGGTGCGCGCCAGCAAATTATCGGGCGAGGAATACGCGCCTTTCATTTCGTTGAAAACCACGCCTTTATAAGTCAGCGGGTTGGCGGGATCGTCCAGTTCGTAGTGCCAGCCTTCCTGCATCAGCGTTTCTTCGGTAATCAGCGGATGAAGAACGGCATCCATGTAGACATCAATCAGGTTGTAAAAATCCTGCAAGTTTTGGCTTGCAACCGGGTAGCAGGTTTTGTCGGGATAGGTGAACGCATTGACAAAGGTTGCCAGCGATCCTTTGAGCAATTCCACGAACGGCTCTTTGACGGGATATTTTTCCGATCCGCCTAAAACGGAATGTTCCAAAATATGCGCCACGCCTGTGGAGTCTTTTGGCGTGGTGCGGAAGTTAATCGAAAAGACTTTGTTTTCGTCATCGTTAATCACCGAAAGCAGGCGCGCGCCTGTCCGCTTGTGGACATATAATTTTGCAAGCGCGTTCAGTTCGGGGATGTTTTTTTCTTCAACTAAATTAAATGATTTGGTCATGTTTCTCCTGATTTTGTTGAAAGTCAAAAGTTGAAAGTTTATTATTCATCCTTCATCCTTTATCCTTCATCCTTATCTTTTCTCTTAATTCATCAATTACTTTTAATTTTCCATCTTCTTTATAAAGCCACATATCCCATCCGTTCACGGCTCCGCCTGCCAGCGCCTTTGCCAGCGAGTGAATTGAGCCGACCTGGTCTTTGTACTTTAAATGCCCATTGGATAAGATAACGGCGCGGATGGATTTGTCTTCCTTGAAATATAGACTCTGCCCTGGGACGAGGTAGCCCATCTCAAGCAGAACCCCAAACGCCACCCGAGCCTGATTCCGCTTCTCAGGCAGAATCAACGCCTCGGCGGGGGCGGTCTCCACTGCGTCGATCCGCTTTTGGGCGACCTTCACATACTTCTTGTCGCGTTCAATGCCGATAAAATTACGTCCCAGTTTTTTCGCCACCGCGCCCGAAGTTCCACTGCCAAAGAACGGATCGAGAATTACATCCCCTGCATTACTGCTGGATAGAATCACCCGATACAGCAGAGATTCAGGTTTCTGCGTTGGGTGGGCTTTCGTTCCATTGGATTTGATTCTCTCCTTGCCTGTTGCCAGCGGCAGCAGCCAATCTGAACGCATTTGCAGGTCATCATTCAGCGCTTTCATGGAATGATGGTTAAAAGTATATTTTGAGCCTTTTTTCTTTTGCGCCCAAATCATGGTCTCGTGCGCGTTGGTGAATCTCATGCCACGAAAATTTGGCATGGGGTTGGTTTTTATCCAGACGATGTCGTTCAAGACCCAAAATCCCAAATCTTGCATTGCCACGCCTACGCGGAAAATATTGTGATACGAGCCGATAACCCAAATGGTCCCCGTGTCTTTTAAAACACGCTGAATTGCGGATAGCCACCGGTGTGTAAACTGGTCATATTCTGCAAAACTGTTGAACTTGTCCCACTGGTTATTGACTGCGTCCACTTTGCTTAGGTCGGGGCGGTATAGATCATTTTGTAATTGCAGGTTGTACGGAGGGTCGGCAAATACCAAGTCCACCGAGTTCTCAGGAAGCGTGTTGAGAATCTCAATGCAGTCACCTTGCAGGATTTGGTTGAGGGGAAGGGAGGTCATTTATTTTTACCGACGAAGGGTTCAATTGATTAAAATTTTTCTGTCAAATTCTCTACGTCCTGAATATATTCCTCGATCGTTTCAGGCGGCGGAAGTTTGTTTTGCAGGTTGTCGCGGTCCAGTTGCCAGTTGAGCGGGTTGTTGAAAATGTACCAGGCGATGGCGTTCCATGCACGGTCATT
>JAIFKY010000033.1:2879-8965 GCA_020049345.1 Anaerolinea sp. | reverse complement strand
ATGTTGGAAACGCGGTCCAAAACCAGCGGAAACGGCGCATTTCGTCTTCTCGCGGATGGCAACACGCATGGATTGCAGAACTTCCTCGGTCTCTTTGTTGCGCGGAATATAGGCGTTGATGGTGACGAAATCACCCGCAACGACTTTGGATAAAAAGGCTTCCAATTCTTGTGTTGCGTGCTGCGTATCCACTAAATCTGTTTCTGCCAGTTTGCCAGTTGCCTGATAATCTTTGATCTTGGCAATCGTGCGGAGTTTGCTGTCCTGCACGTCGGGCTGGTCAAAGGTGTTGATTCCCAAAATGTGACAAGCCACCGAAATGGCAATTTCCCAGCGGAAGAATTCCGCGCCCACATCGTAGGGATTGGTAATTGGCAATTCGATGACGGGGAAGCCGGCATTTTTGAACGCGGTCACGCTGGCATCAAACTCGCCCGTCTGACGAAGATACACGAACAGGCGATCATTGCCGTACATTTCTGGCGCGGCAAGCGGTTCCATTGGAACAGGCAGAATGCCCTTGCCATGTTTACCGCTGGATTCAGCGACAACCTGCTCGATCCAGCCTGCAAAAGCGGAAACGGGCGCGTCACTCAACACGGTAAGTTTGTCTCTACCTGCGAGAGCAGATTCAGCGAGCAGGGCGCCGAGCGCAAACCCCGCGCTGCGGTTCACATTTGAAACCGCCTTGATCTTCTCGGCAGAAGCAAGCAATTTTTCCAAGTCCATGCCAAGTAAAGCGGCGGGAACAAGTCCGAAGTCTGTCAATGCAGAGAAGCGCCCGCCCACGGTTGGATCGGCGTTGAAAACCTTGCGGAAACCGCGATCTTGGGCAAGTTTTTCAAGCGAAGAACCCGCATCTGTGGTGACGACGAAGCGCGAGCCATTGCCTTTGCTGAGTTCCCAGAAGTAGTCAAACGCGGCGAGAAGTTCAGCCGTACCGCCTGATTTGCTTGCTAGGATGTAGAGCGATTTTTCGGGTGGAAAATCTTTTGCCGCCTGCGCAACCTGCTGCGGGTCGGTGGAGTCGAGAATCGCAAGGCTGAGTTTGGCTTCGATGTTTGCGCCAGCCAAAAGTGAGCTGAATACTTCAGCAGTCAGCGAGGAGCCGCCCATGCCGATCACAAGGACACGGTCAATGCCTTCGTCATGAATTTGTTTGGCAAAAGATAAATAACCGTCGAGGCGCGCGCGCGCGTCTTCGATGGAATGAAGCCAGCCGAGTCGGATTTTAACTTCGGCTTGATCGGCGGGCTCGCTCGCCCAAAGTGTTGAGTCGTGCGCCCAAATGCGGGCAGCCACAGAATGCTCTTCCAGCGTCGTCAAACGACTGGATACAGAATCAGCCAGAGGCGCAATCGAAGCCACGGCGTTCTTCTTTCTGTCTTCAATTGCATCGAGCAAAGTCTTGAACGCATCTGCAAAGGATTTCACACCTTCATCTTCCAGTTCCTGTGTGACCTGTTGCATGGAAATTCCAGCGGCTTCAAGTTCGGCAAAGAACATTTGCGATTCTTCAAGTCCGCGGGTGATGGTCATTTTGGCATTGCCATGATCGCGGAATGCGTCGAGCGTGGCGGGTGGAACGGTGTTGACGGTGTCGGGTCCAATGAGGCTGTCTATATAAACGGTGTCGGCGTAGGCGGGGTTTTTGGTGCCGGTGGATGCCCACAGCGGACGTTGAACGCGCGCGCTGAAACGAGCCTTGAGCGTGGCGAAGCGCGGCGAAGTGAAAATAGATTCAAAAGCGTCGTAGGCAAATTTGGCGTTGGCAATTGCCGCCCTGCCGCGCAAAGTTGAGCCATCAGGCAGGCGCGGATCAATTTTAGTATCCACCCGCGAGACGAAGAACGAAGCGACAGACGCAACCATGTTGATCGGCTCATTCATTGCGATGCGGTCTTCAAGCCCTGCGATGTAGGCATCCATGACGGCGCCGTAGCGTTCGATGGCAAAGATCAACGTGACGTTGACATTGATACCCGCCGCGATTGCCTGACGAATGGCGGGAATTCCCTCTTTGGTGGCGGGGATTTTCACCATCAGGTTCGGGCGGTTGACACGCGCCCAAAGTTCCTTGGCTTGTTTGATCGTGCCTTCGGTATCGTTGGCAAGATACGGGCTGACTTCGAGGCTGACATACCCGTCGCCGCCTTTGGTTTCATCGTACATCGGGCGGAAGAGATCGCAGGCTTGCTGAATATCTTCGATGGCGAGTTGCCAGAAGATTTTTTCCGCGCCCCAGCCTGCCCACGCCAGCGGAATCAACGCGGCGTCGTAATCATTTGTTTTCGCAATCGCATTTTGAAAAATAGTCGGGTTGGATGTAACGCCGCGAATATCGCCGCACTCGATCATGGCTTTGAGTTCGCCGGTTTCGAGAAGTTTTCTTTGAATGTTGTCGTACCAAAGGGATTGTCCAAGAGCAGTTAGCTTTTTGATGGATTCAGACATGATAAAAAATTACTCCTTGTAAAGTTCGTAATTGGAAACTGGAGATTGGTAATTAGAAGTTGGCAAATTACCAATAACTATTTACCAATCTCCAATCACTGATTTTCTTCTTCGATTGCTTTAATTTTCCCCACCCGTCTTGCCAGCCGTTCACCGCCTTTGTCATCGCCTTCGTAACGGGCATTCAAGAAAGCAGGCACAATAACCTTGACCAGTTCGGGACCAATGACGCGCCCACCCAGGCAGAGAACATTCATCGCGTCATGTTGAACGCCCTGCGCGGCGGAATAGGTATCGTGACAAATGGAGGCATAAATGCCTTTCATTTTATTTGCCGCAATACTTGCGCCAATGCCGGAACCACAAATTAAAATTCCGCGTGAGGCTTCGCCAGATTGAATTTTCTCGCCAACTTTTTTTGCAAAGTCGGGAAAGTCTACGCTTTCGGCGGTATATGTGCCAACATCAATGACTTCGTGACCAGCGGCTTTTACAGATTCGATCACAGTGTCTTTCAATGGAAATCCACCGTGATCACAGCCGATTGCTATTTTCATAGTACTCCATTAATAGACCCTAAAGGTTTTCTCGAACAACACAGATGCAGGTTGACGAAAGAAACCTTTAGGGTCTGTAACTTTACAGTTCCTTTGCCTTCGCAACTACATTTTCAACCGTGAAGCCAAATTTCTCAAAGATGATCTTTGCGGGCGCAGATGCGCCGAAGTGATCAATGCAGATGGCAGACTTCGCATACTTTTCCCAGCCGATTCCTGATCCTGCCTCGACGGCGAGCCGCTTCTGGATGTTCTTCGGCAAAACAGACTCGCGATAGGCTTGATCCTGTTTCTCGAACAGTTCCCAACTGGGGAAGGAAACCACACGCACGCCTTTGCCTTCGTCCGCCAGTTTTTGCGCGGCTTCAAGAATTAATCCAACCTCTGAACCCGATGCCATCAAAATCATTTCAGGCTGACCAAAATCCTTCAAAACATACGCGCCTTTTTCAACCTGTACAGTTGCATCCATGGTCGGCAGGTTTTGACGGGATAATGCCAGCACGGTGGGTCCGTTGCGACGTTCGATGGCAACTTTCCACGCTTGCGCGGTTTCGTTTGCATCCGCAGGACGAATGACCACCAGGTTTGGAATGATTCTCAAAGAAGTCAATTGCTCAATTGGTTGATGTGTGGGGCCGTCTTCGCCAAGCCCAATGCTGTCATGGGTAAAAATAAAAATGGATGGAATATGCGACAATGCCGCAAGACGAATGGCGGGGCGCACATAATCTGCAAAGACAAGGAAGGTCGCGCCGTAGGGAATGACGCCGCCAAAGACAGCCATGCCGTTCAGCGCCGCGCCCATGGCATGTTCGCGCACACCAAAGTGGAAGTTGCGCCCCTGATATGAATCTTTTTGGAAGGCGGGAGCGCCGTCAATTTTTGTGTTGTTCGAGGGAGCCAAATCTGCCGAGCCGCCGATCAACTCAGGGAGTGTCGCGGCAATCGCGTTGATCGTTTTGCCAGATGCTACACGAGTTCCCATTCCTTTCGCGTCCACTGGGAATACGGGTAAAGCAGATTGCCAGTCGGCGGGCAGTTCGCCATTTAAGCGGCGTTGTAATTCAGCGCCCAAAACGGGGTGAATTCGTTTGTAGGCATCGAAGCGCATTTTCCAGTCGTATTCAATTTCGCGTCCGCGCTCGACGGCTTTGCGGTAAAACTCAAGCACATCGTCGGGGATGAAGAAACGCGGTTCTTTCTGCCAGCCAAGGTTATCTTTTGCGGCATTCAGTTCTTCGTCGCCGAGCGGTTCGCCGTGCGCCTTGGATGTCCCCTGTCGATTCGGTGCGCCGAATCCAATAATGGTGCGGCACATGATCAGGCTTGGGCGCGGATCAAGTTTCGCTTCCTGAATCATTTTGTCCATGGCTTCCACATCATTGCCATCATCCACGCGCAGAACCTGCCAGCCGTAGGAGCGGAAGCGGACAGCGCGATCTTCGGTGAACGATAAATCAGTTGAGCCGTCAATCGAAATATGGTTATCGTCATAGAGATAGATCAAACGTCCAAGCGACAAGTGCCCCGCCAGCGACGCGGCTTCAGAGGTGACGCCTTCCATTAAGTCGCCGTCGGTGACAATGGCATAGATGAACGGGTCAATGATATTGTGTCCCTGCTGGTTGAAGGTGGCGGCGAGATGCGAGGCGGCGATTGCCATGCCCACGCCTGTGGCGAAGCCCTGTCCAAGCGGACCTGTGGTCATTTCCACGCCGGGGGTTAATCCATATTCAGGATGTCCGGGAGTGAGACTGCCCCACTGGCGGAAGTTTTTCAGTTCGTCGAGCGGCAGGTCGTACCCCGTCAGGTGTAGCAAAGAGTAGAGGAGCATTGATCCATGCCCACCCGAAAGGATGAAGCGGTCGCGCCCAGCCCATTTTGGGTTACGTGGATTGTGTCGCAGGTGACGAGTCCAAATGGTGTAAGCCATTGCGGCTCCACCCATCGGTAAACCGGGATGCCCGGAGTTGGCTTTTTGCACGCCATCAGCAGAAAGAAAGCGAAGCGCGTTGATCGAGCGGGATTGCAAGTCAGATGTCATAATTATTTCCTGTGAAAAAAGATTAACCTCTATTTTACCAAACAGCGGTCTAAAAATCTCCGAGGTCTTAAAGGCCTCGGAGATTTGATTTCAATTCGTTTTCGGGTAAAACCACAATGCCCTCTTTGGCATCACCGATCGTAAACACGCTCTCTTTTTTATGCACAGCCAGCCACGCGGTAAACGCAGCCGCCAGCGCATCAAGTTGATCGGGCTGGTACAACAATTCCATTGGCAAAATTCCCTTGAAAAGTTTATAGCGTGTGATCTCTTCAAAAAAATCCATCGGGTCTTTAATGCGGATTCCCTTCTCGTACAAAATGATCTGTCTCTGCAAACGCCCTTCCAGCGAAAGCCGTGCCAGTGGAACCTGCCCCGCCAGCGCGCAATAACATGCGTGCGAATTGGTTTCCAAAACCTGATGCGGTGAATCTACTTCGGGATATTTCTGAAAGCCCGCCTTCGCCAACTTGCGAAACAACTCAAAACCGGTCTGCATCCACACCGGACATAGATCGACGCTCGCAGGGGTCTTCGTCACCGCAATGCCGCGCTCGCGCAGTTCATGCTCTGCCAGGCGCAAATCAGCACGGCGAATTTGAGACGGTGTGAGCATTTTGCTTTTCGTCAGATCACGCACCAATCCGCGATTAACGCCCGCAGGTGAGTTGATCGCCACTGTCGCGGAACTCTGCCCTGCAACAAAAGCAGTCACAGAATCCATTTCACCATCAGCAAGCGCAATGAGATTTAAGTCACGATCCAATGCGGCGTAGGCGTAGGATTTATGTCCAGAAGTTGGGGAAATTCCAATGAAGGCGGAGTCAGTGAAAAGCATGGAGAAAAGGATAGAGGAAAGAATGAAATTGAACTGGCTCTATTTTACCTTCATCCGCGCACAATGGTGACACCATCAACCAAATTCAAATTTACAAACCCCCAATCCGTGTATACTACGCCCCATGCAAAAAAATCAACGCATCCTTCTCTATCTCCTCACCCTCATTGCTGGCGCAGCGTGGATTACA
>JAIFKY010000033.1:0-2844 GCA_020049345.1 Anaerolinea sp. | reverse complement strand
CGGACAAGAATACACGCTCTCTGATCTCAAGGGCAGCGCCGTGCTTGTCAATCTTTGGGCAACCTGGTGTCCGCCTTGCCGCGCTGAAATGCCCGCCATCGAAAAAATGTATCAGGAATACAAAGATCAGGGATTGGTCGTCCTCGCGGTTAATATGACCTATCAGGATGACCCTGCAAACGTTGTGCCCTTCATACAAAAATATAAACTCACCTTCCCCGTTTTGCTTGAAGAGACAGGCGCTGTCGGAGCCGCATATCAACTGCGGTCATTGCCATCCACCTATTTTATTAACCGCGCCGGAATCATTCAAGAAGTTGTCATCGGCGGACCCATGTCCGAAGCCCTGCTTCGCACGCGCATTGAACAAATTCTAAAATAACATGATCACACTCTTTCGCAACCTCTTCTCCCCGCCCCGCCACATGATCCTGCTTTTGCTCGCCACGTGGATCGGTCTCAACCTGGCCGAAAAACGAACCGAGCGCTACGGCATCAGCAAAGATGACCTCAACAACATCACCTACTACGGGTTGATCGCCTTCGTCATCGGCGGACGGCTTTCTTTTGTTTTGCAAAATCTGCCTGCCTTTATCAAAAGTCCGCTCGGAATCATCTCCATCAATCCCGATATTTTTGATCCACTCGGCGCAATAGCAGTCGCAATTATCACCGCCGTCATTTATGGGCAACGCCGCAGCCTTTTATTCTGGAATGCACTCGACGCACTCACGCCCTACTTTGCCATCCTCTCCATCGGCATCGGATTAAGTCACCTCGCGGCAGGCACTGCCTTTGGAAAAGAAACCGATCTGGCTTGGGGAATCGATTTGTGGAATGCGACGCGTCACCCGACCCAAATCTACGAAACGCTCGCTTCGCTCTTAATCTTTGGGTTGGTCTGGTTTCAAAAACAGAATCCACGCCCGGGCATCCTCTTCCTCACCTACGCCGCGCTCACAGCCGCCGCGCAGCTTTTCATCCAGGCCTTTCGCGGCGACAGCGCATTGATCTTCAATGGCTTTCGTCAGGAACAAGTCATCGCATGGGTCGCGCTGGCGGCCATCTTTATTTTGTTTGAACATCAACTGAAAGAAAAAAAGTAATGGACAAAGTCTTCATCACAAACCTGCGCGTACGCGGCATCCTCGGCATTCATGATTGGGAGCGCATCACCCCGCGCGAGATCATCATCAATGCCACAATGTTCGCCAACACCCAACCCGCCGCTCACAGCGACAATATCTCCGATTGTGTCAATTACAGCGACATGGCAAAAAAACTCCGCGCTCACGCAGAAAGCGCGGCGCGGATGACAGTGGAAGCGCTTGCAAATGATCTGGCGCAAATTTGTCTGCAAGAGCCAAAGGTGGTCAAGGTCATCTTGCGGGTGGACAAGCCTGGCGCAGTCCCCGAAGCAGAATCAGTCGGCGTTGAAGTGGAACGAATGCAAGGGTAAGCCTCTCGAAGCAGAACCAAGCCCAAGTTACGAAAAGCAGCGAGAGATTCCTTCAAAAAATCTAAATATGCAAAGGTGATTCGCCGCGTGAGATATTCGCCAAAAATTCCTGCCGCGTGGCAAGGTTGGCACGGAATGCGCCGTGCATGGCCGAGGTAGTCATGCGGGCATCATGTTTTTTCACGCCGCGCATCATCGAACACAGGTGCATCGCCTCAATCACAACCGCAACGCCTTGCGGCTTGAGCAGGTCGCGCAGAAAATCTGCAATCTGGCGCGTCATCCGTTCCTGCACCTGCAAGCGGCGCGCATACATATCCACAATGCGCGGAATTTTGGATAACCCCAACACCTTGCCCTCGGGAATGTAGGCAACATGCGCGCGCCCAATAAAGGGAAGCATGTGATGTTCACACATGCTATAAAATTCGATGTCACGCACGATGACCATTTCATCGTATTGAACCTCAAAAAGAGCGCCATTGATGATGGCAGTGGAATCCATTGTATAACCACCCAGCAATTCATGATACATGCGCGCTACACGGCGCGGTGTAAATTGCAACCCTTCACGTTGAGAATCTTCGCCAACTGCTTTTAATATGTTGGTTATGGCATTCTCTATCGCGGCGTTGTCAATATTGTCATTTTTTATTTCTTTCTCGGCTTCGTCATCAAATTCCATATTTACTCCAAAATAAAAACTGACCTGACAGCAAAGCCGCCAGGTCAGTCCGTGTTTTAACCAATTATCCAAGTTCAGGATCGATCAACCCATAACTTCCATTACGGCGGCGATATAAAACATTGACCTTGCTGGTCGCCGCATTATAGAAGATGAAGAAGTCTTCGTGTCCAAGGTTACGCATTTGTATCACTGCTTCTTCTTCGCTCATTGGATAAAGCACAAACTTCTTCTTGCGCGCCACAAGCGGAGATGGCTCACCGGTCTCGTCATCAATGATCGGCTCGGCGGCTTCGGCAGCAGAGCGACCATCACCGCGTCCGTGCTGGTGCTTGCCTTTATACCTTTCAATTTGACGCTGCATATTATCCAGCGCATGATCAAAAGCAGCCAATGCCTCCTCAGCACGTTCTTCAGTACGGAGCGTGAATCCTTTGCCATAAACTGTAATTTGAGCAACATTTCGATCGGTTGTATTTCGGGCGGCTTTATGGTGCGCCAATTCCACGCGCGCCTCTTCAATTGCCGGCAGGTAGTGATCAAAATTACCAGCCTTCTTATTAACATATTCTTCGATCTTTTCGGTCAAACGAATATTACGTGTCTGAACTTCCACTTTGTTGGACATACGTCCTCCTTTTGGGGATGAAAAAATATGGACACAAAACGCTCACACATGCTTCAAACCGTGATGAGGCAA
>JAIFKY010000043.1 GCA_020049345.1 Anaerolinea sp. | reverse complement strand
AATGGTTAAAAATACAAGCAAAAATGCTATTAACAGTCTTACTTTCTCCACGTTTATTTAAAAATTACGTTACGGTGCGCGCCTTGGGTTGAGAACGAGGCACACCATTTAAGTCAAACGTCCATTGCCCTTGTCGTTTACCCTGCTCATTTTTGTTATAGAAATAGGCGCAATATGCCACATCCTGCTCGTCTACAAGAATGCGATTTTTTTCAATGCCAGTCTGCTTTAGTAACCCTCTTGTCTTCCATCTGCTGACTGTTCGTTGCGGGATGCCGTATTTTCGTGCGGCATCACTTAAACTGATCGAAACTCCATGCAATCTTTGAAACTTCTTATATTCAGGCACGTCCTGCTTTTTTACAATTTTCTTGGGTAAGGTAAGTATGTTCACAAAAATTTCTCCGTTAATGGTTGCAGCCTTAATCTTACCTTTTTCAATTAGAGGGCGCAAGTCATCAACAGAGGCATGTATTTTTTTTGCTGCATCGGGAAGGGAAATAAATTTAGGAAGAGCGGACATAATAAGTTACTCCTTTACAGGCTTACTAAAACAGGAAGTTCAGGAACATTGAATTTTCGAGCGGACTTTCTGTTTGTCTTCATCACCAAGGCTATCCGACCGGTGATTTTTATGATGAAATCCATCCTTTACCCACCACCTGTGTAAAGAGCGCAGGCGGTGAACTCTTTAAGTTGTTAAAACACAATCGCTTCAGTTATTTGCCTGAAGCGATTGTGTTCGCATCGGGCGGACTACTCAGATGAACTGAACGCAAACCCGAATATATTGTGCCAGGGAGATTTGAACTCTCAGTCAAGGGCATATGAGTCCTCTGCTATCCTCACATGTCACAACTTTTTAACTCTAGGTTTCTATTATTTTGTAAAGAACGGAGGCAATGATGCACATATTAGAAAACTAAAACGTACTCGCATCGGGTTTCATCAAACCCGATGCGAGTACGTTTCGCTTCGTCGGGTGGTTTATTAACCCGAACTATTATGTGCGCCGAGGGGAAGAATTTCTTCACCAAGGACTTTTATGGCTCCTGGCCTAGGACTTGAACCTAGAACCTAGCGGTTAACAGCCGCTCGCTCTGCCGATTGAGCTAGCCAGGAAAGCGACCGATATTATAAGGATAACATTAGGGAATGTCAAGGTGAAAACCAAACTGTTTTTTTACAAAAGCAAAACATTAACGCAAGCGAGTCAAAAATTTTGCATTCACCTCTGCAAATATTAGACCAGAATACGTTCGCGAACCTTCACCGCAATTTGTCGATCTGTCATCTTATCCGCAGTTTCAACGGCGAGTACGTTCGCTTTGAGTCCTTTATGCTCAAGACGTTTTTCCAACTCACCTTTGGCTTCACCGGGTCCAAATATCTGGATGAAGTCTGCATCACGAATAATCGAAATTACTTGATCGTAATAAGCGTTAAGATGATTTCCAAATTGACGATCTCTCACATCCTCTGAAGATCCATCCTCCGATCCATTACCCCCCGTAAAACGGACATGTTTTTCCATGTCTGATGTGATTGTCTTTACTTCTTCGCCTTGATCGGTAATAAGCACAATAACAGCCTTCCGATGGTCAATCCACAAGCCTGCTTGTTTACTCATAAGATTTCTCCTTTTATTAAATTTTATTCCGTCGTTTTACCATCAAAGTGTTCGTTGTCTTTCTCTGCATCAGCGCGGGTATGGTGAATAACGCCATCTCGATGATTTGGCGGTGAATAAAGCGTATAAAGTTTCATCGGGGTAGTGCCAGTATTGACAATGTTGTGATTCGTACCTGCCGGGACAAGTACAGCGAAGCCCGCGCTAACGATCCTGTGAATCCCGTCAAGAATGGCTTCGCCTGTCCCTTCCTCCACACGAAAGAACTGATCGAGTTTATGTACTTCCATCCCAATCTCCTCTCTGGGCTTCAACGACATGACAACGAGTTGACAATTTTTTGCGGTGTAAAGTACCTGGCGAAAATCTTCATTCTTGACAGTAATGCTTTCAATATTTTGTACAAAACCTTTCATGGTAACTCCTCCGTTGATGATCTTTACTTCGTCATTATTTAGGCTGTCGTACTATTTTGATGAAATTGTGTTCTTGAAATCAATAAATTACTTTTATTCATTGACCGTGAGCGCCTCATGAACAACCTCAACAATTCGTTGCGCAGAATTTGCAGGGACTACGGTAATCAATTTATGACGATTGGGCTGTCTTGACAATTCATCTGCCAGCCGCCCTGTGCGGCTCAAAGCAATCACCGGACGACTACGCTCCAGACTTAATTGAATATCCTTTCGAGAGACTTCCCCGCCGTTGATCAGGACCGTCACCGACTGGTGACCTTTGGATAGGATGCTTGCAGCATCAACAATCCAGGGAGATTCATCGCCGAACTGACTTCCCGGCACAAGGATGAAATGGGAATAATGCGGCATTAACGGCCAACGCTTTCTGCCCCACCATAAAAACTTTTTACCAAACGGTCCGCCGGGCCAGGTGACCAAATCTTCAGGCGCTATGCCAACCAACGGAAATTTATAATGGTTCTGCAAACGCATCTGTCCAATTTCGGACATGACGCCCATATCTGTTCCCCCGCAAATAACAACAGCGTTGATATCTTCTGCAACCTTGGAAACGGTTTGAATGGCGCGTTGAGTCACATCTGCCTGACGTTTATCAATCTCTCCGCCAATCAGGACAATAACAGGGGAGCTTGCGTTCAGATGTAATTCAAAGATAGCTTGTGCCAGATCTGATTGTTTCTCAGGAAAAACGCACAATATCTGTTGACCAGGAAAAGAAATTTTTTGGGTACGCATAATCACCTTTCAGTATTTTGATTCAGGAAAAATATCAACTGTGCATCCATCATATAACAAATCCTCCCCAGCCGCATCCTTCGGCTGGGGAGGATTTTTCTCCGCCACTTGGGGGATAAAATGAAATTTACAAAAAGCGTGTCGCCTACGGTTTTTGCGTTGCCAGCGGATTTTGGACGGGTTTTCCCGCATTGGCACCTTGATAATAAGGAAAGGTCACCGGCAGTTCAAAGCCAAAATAGGCCGAAACGCGCGCCACGATCTCGCCTTTGATCTGTGCGCGGCGGGTGTTGTAGGCTTTTACGGCGTCATTCCAATCGGTGCCGGCTAGCTGAATGGTATTCATTCCTTCGTCAATGGTATCGCCAAGCGCCAGAGTGACGGCCGCATCCGGCACGGGTGGTGGAGCCTGTGTAACGGCGTTGACATAAAGCGTGAAGCCTTGCCCCAAGCCATCGGGCAGCGCGCCCTTGCCTTGTAAATCGTTCAAGTTTAATTTAGTCGGGTCCAAGGGTTGACCGTTTTCATCGCGATAATTATTCAACAGACCTGTCAACGCATCAGCCTGCGAACGGAAGTTACCCGTCCACACCTCACCGCTGGTATTGACTGCATTGTAATAATCACTGGTGATCTGCGTTTTAGCCTGAATCTTGGCGTACTGTGTATCTGTGACCAGTTGAAAATTGGCGGCCGCAGACTGCACGCCCTGCACCAACGCAACAAGTTCGTTATATTCCGTTGTGCCAGACTCGACAACACCACAGCCAGTCAAACCGATCAGAACGACAAACATCATAAAAACGGGAACGATCTGTTTCATGAAAAGTTTCATATCTTAATATCCTTTTTCTTTTTTTAGTTACCGCGCCCAGAGCGACCACTGCCGCTGCCGCCACGCGTTGATGAACCACCACGTCTGCCCCCGCCTAATGGAAAACTTGATCCCCGCGACGAACTATAAGGATTAAAGCCGATTCCAGCGCGAGGCAACTTGGGAAGCAGCCACATCAAAAACAGCAAAAATAAAACACCCAAACACAACAGGCAGCAGATAGTCAAAAAGCCCAGCGGACCTGAAGGCAAGGGCGGCAGATCAATTGTCTGCGGGGTTGGCGTGGGAGAAATTAGCGGCGCATAATTTTTACGCGCAACTGTGTCGAATTCCTGTACCAAAGTCAATAATGCCTGATCCATATTTTGGGTGGATTTGTACGACTCCTCGGCGGCGCGGTTGAGGTTGGTCAATTCAGAGGCGGTAAGCGCCGGCAAACCCAACCCCACACCGTAATGCACATCAATGCGGTCTGGTTCAACGACGATCAAAAAGACAAAGCCGTTATCCTTGCGCTCGCCCGTTGGCAAGCCAAGCCGCATGTAACGTAGAAAATGTACGGCACAGTTGACTCGATTGCCTACCTGATCCTGCGGCTGGATAAGAATCATCGTCTGGGCGATTGAATCTCCATTCAGCCGATCAAGAATTACATCCACATCAGACACCGCCTGTTCTGAGACATAGCCCTGCCAATCCACTGTCCAATGTGCCTGCTGTAAGTCGTAAGTGAAGCCATAATCAGGCGCAGAGCCATTACCGCACAAGGGCGCGGTAATGGCTGTTTCAGCGCGGACAGGGCTGATTTGGGCTGAAAGGCTGAACACCAACACTGCTATGACGCCTGCCAGATTAAGCGCAATGCCCCACCGGGTTATATTTCGATCCACAGAATTCTCCTGGAAATTGACAATTTCCTTTCTTATATTGTAACGTCCATTTTACACAAATTTTCCATGGCTGTTGCAAATTGGAATGGTTATTTGCAATAACTCAAATCACCCATGTTCAAATGCGTCTTGTGAAAATCTACGGGAGTGGCTAATCTTGTGGGCTTGCCAAAATATTTCACCACAGAGCACACAGCGATCACTGAGAAAAGCCTCTTAAAATCTCTGTGAACTCCGTGATCTCTGAGGTGAAGAGTGCTTAGCCCATTCTGTTAGTCACTCCCAAATCTACAGGTACTTGCCAATTCTCGGCATTTTCGGGTATGCTCAACCTAAAGGAAATAAACTCATGGATAAAATACTAGAGAAAAAATTTCAAGACAAACTACTGCGCTTCTCACAGGAAACCAATGATGTTGGGCGTAAAAAAATAGAAGCCGAACTATGGAATGACTACGGCACAGAGCAGGTCGTCTTTGTGTTGGATATGTCTGGCTTCTCACTGCTAACACGCAAATATGGCATCATTCATTATCTTTCCATGGTACGCCGAATGCAATTGACAGCCGAGCCAATTGTAAAAACATACGGCGGCAGCCTGCTCAAATTTGAAGCGGATAATTGTTTTGCGGTTTTCCCCGACACGCTCTCGGCTGTCCATGCAGCCATCGCCTTGCAACTTGCATTCGATGCCTCAAACCTGCTCACCTCTGATGATTTTGACGTGCATATATCCTGCGGAATTGACTATGGCAAAATTCTGATTATCGGCAATGAAGATTGCTTTGGCGATGCCGTCAACCGAGCCTGCAAACTTGGTGAGGATATCGCCGCTGCGGGAGAAATTTTTGTCACACAAGATGCGATAAAAACCATCACCTCTGAGTTGGATTTTGATTTGCGCGAAGTGAATGTATCTGTCTCAGGGCTGAGCATACCCTCTTATGCAGTTGAGTATAGAAAAGATTAAATTAAAATCCCCGTTGTTAATCAAAAAGGTCACGCTTGAAGCGTGACCTTTTTGATTACATTTTTTCCAAAATTTCAATTGCGTTTTGGATTCTTTGCAGGCACTTTTCCCTGCCGATAATTTCCATGCTTTCAAACAACGGCGGGCTGATTTTCTGTCCCGTAGTGGCTACCCGCAAGATTCCAAAGACTTGATTGGCATTCAGCCCGCTTTCTTCGATGTAAGCCCGCAGGGGCGGCTCGCAGATTTCGTGGCTGACGGTTGGTTGCTCGACGAGGATTTGGTACGCCCGTTGAGCGATCTGTGCCGATTGACTGGCGTCCAATCCTTTGGCGACCAAATCTTCGGGAGCGGGAGTTACCTCGTCCTTGAAGAAGAAACCTCCAAAGGCAAGACAATCATCCAGCGTGACCAGTCTCTCGCGGATGAGCGGGATCATTTTTAGCAGAATCTCATCGTTGACGTTCAATCCCTCTCGGGTGAAATAAGGCTTGAGGCGGGCGGCCAAGTCATCGGTGGTGAAGAGGCGGATATGCGTCGCGTTGAAATGA
>JAIFKY010000109.1 GCA_020049345.1 Anaerolinea sp. | reverse complement strand
CCGCACCGCCGTATGGTCAAGCAGACCTTCGTACACATGCCCGATCTGCTCCACATCCAACGAACGGAAACTCAACCGCCGCGGCTCCTTCCCCCCGCCAGGCACAGGCATCCGCAAAATCTGCAACGCCTCCAACAAATGCAACACCGTCCGATTACTGATCGGTAGCGGACTTTCCTCATTAACGCTTTTCTCTGCGCTCTCTGTGTTCTCTGTGGCTGAATCTCTTCTCCCCTCCAAGAACGGAAACCGCTCAGGGTCAAACAGACTCCCGCCATAAGCAGGTAGCCGCAAACGGTCATGCTGAATCCCGCTATACACCGCGCGGAAAGTCGCCAGCAATCGGCACCACGCATCGAAGCGACGCTCCAACACTTCCTCGCCATGCTGATCAGCGATCTCGCGCAACTGCGCCCGCAATGTCGAAACGGCATAATGTTGGTCATACAACGGATCGCCCAACAACAGCAACCCGCGCTCCTCCGCCGAAAACAGGAAGACCAACCGCATCATCACCGTCAACGCGGCTTCATACAATTCCGATTCCTTGATTCCCTGCAACAACGCCCGCCCGCGCTCCTGATCAGCCTTGTCAATCGAGCGGATCAACACCTCCACCGCCCGCCGCACCTGATACCCCAACTGATCGGTCACTTCCTGCTGTTCATTGACGCTGTCCGCCAACATGCCTTCCAGCGTCTCTTTATCGGGCACCGAGAAAAACCGCCGCGCACTCAACAAACTGCGGAACGAACGCAGCGTTAACTGCTCTTCAAACCACAAACTTGCATACCACGAGATAAATCCTGTCGTTTCGCCGCGCGGAGCGTCCACCAACATCCACTGCTCACCGTTCGTCACCAACCCCAAACGGACTCCCGTTGCCCGCAGCAACTCCATCATCCGCATCGCAGGCGAAGCCTTCCAACGCTTCTCCGCCACCGTCTTATCCAAGTTCTGCCCGATGGGATACACCTGCACCAACATCCTCGGCTTGGCAGGATTCTTCGGCTCATGAATCACCAAGTCGGGCGACAACGTTTCCCCATGCTCCGCAAAGGTTACTCGCAATGTAGGCGAAATCGCCACCCCTTCGGCAATCGTCTCATTCGAGAATTCCAACAAGCGATCGAACACATACCGCACCCAAAGCGTATGCATCGCCGGATCAGGACGCAACCCCTGCTGATCATCCACCCACTCCTCATGCGCCAACCGCGCCTCACGACTCCCCTCCGCATCATGCGCCTCCAACCCCTGCGGGTACACGCGCATCAACACAGGCAGGCTCAAAAATGAACCTGAGATGTCGAGCAGGGATAACCATTCGTTGTGGTGTTTTGCAGTGGACATAATTTACTTCGCTAGTTTTGTAGAGATAGGATTCTGCTATAATTCAAACACGGGCATTTGCAAATACAAACCAACAAGGAAAAGCCAACATGTTCTTTGAAAAACTCCTACAAGCGCTCGATGAATTACTGAGTACTAAAACTCGTACAGTAGTATATAGTTGTAAAGGCTGCAACGGTGTTGTGGAAAAGGACACACAACAGTGCCCACATTGCGGTGTATGGCTCGCGTCAATCGAATGCAAGAACTGCGGCTTTATCGGGCGGGAAGATGATTTTGTTGACGACATATGCCCCGAATGCGGGGACCTGGTTAAGCAGCAAGCACAGGGTTGCCTTCCTCTAATTATGAATTTTTTCAAGCGCGACACAAGAACCGCCGAGGAAAAACGAAAAGACAGGGAACTGGAACGGCTGTTTGGCACTTATGCACAAGTACCCGAGGATAGGCGGAGAAAGAAACAAAACACATAATTCATTGAGGTCTTTGGCATGGCGTGACTACTTCGCTAATCTTTCTGGCACAAAGAAGGTCACAGCCACAGGGAACATTCTCGGCTGTGGGTTGGCAAAGCGTTTGCGGATTTGTTCCTGTTCCGCTTTGATTTCATTCGGGATTTCCTGCAACCTGCGGCGCAAGGCGTCCATATTTCGGCTCAATTGATCCTTCTCATCATTGGAAAACAATTCCAATTGAACGGCTTCGGGTTCATCCAATTCATTCTTGATCGCCTGCGCCAGTTCATTCAGAATCGCTTCCATATTCCTTGCTTCTGTAGTCTCTCGTTCATCCAGCAATTTTTTCACGCCGTCCATTCTATCCGTTCTACGTGCTTCCAATGATTGCAGCAATTGCGGCATGAATTTCTCATACATGCCCGTCAAGCGTTCCTTCATTTCGCCAGATGGTTCTCGTTCTGTCGCCCCTGCGATGGCTTTGGCAATCTGCCCGACATTCATCCTTGCAAAACGCCCTTCACGCAAGAATCCACCTGCCGTGATGATCTCTTCGTGCAAGCGATACTGATCTCCGCCAATCACTACCAATCGGGCATGGGCAATCACTGCTGGGGTATCCAATACCGAGTCAGGCACAAGCCGTGCAGTAATTCTATGTAACCCCTTTTTACTGCGTGGTGACCAAACTTCCGCCCGCAACAAGCGCAAAGACATCTGCACCAATTTATGGTTGAGATGCGCCAACACAATATCATCGCGATCCTTCATCAAATTTTGGTCAAAGACAATCGGGCGTGTTTCCTGTGTATGTGGATGTACCAATCCTTCCAAGCAAGTCGCCCATGCATTATTCAAAGCAGGTACTTCAAAGACAGAACAGGGAACGCCTGCA
Source organism: Anaerolinea sp. (assembly GCA_020049345.1). Classification (GTDB taxonomy): domain Bacteria; phylum Chloroflexota; class Anaerolineae; order Anaerolineales; family Villigracilaceae; genus Villigracilis. The sequence continues at coordinate 3,393 of JAIFKY010000109.1, read as the reverse complement.
TTGCGCTTCCACAGCCCATCCATCTCTTTTTCGATCAACGGTCTTTGTTCGGCAAGTTCCAAGGCGGTTTGCACGACCGAAACAATATTCTCCGATGAGAAGTTCAAGTCATGCCGTGTCTCTTGCAACTGTTCCATGTGGCGGGCAATCTGCGCGCGCAGGTCACGTTCAAATTTCAACACGCGCCGCACGGGTTCGCTTTCTTTCTCGGCTTGATCGGTTTGCAGTCGAGTCCGCCGCCCAAGCATGGCTTCTTCCACCTGTGCAGCAATCACAGGACCTACCTTACCTAAGTCTTCACGGATTTGCTCCACTTTGCGAACAGCCACCATCAAGAATTCAAGGTCTGCATCCAGCACGTCACTGTGGGTATTCCATACCTCTGTTTGTTTTCCGTATCCTTTGCTTACGAAGTGATACACAAGCACATTCTTCTTTTGCCCATGGCGGTCAATACGTCCGTTGCGCTGCTCCAACCGATTCGGGTTCCATGGAATTTCCACATGAATGATCTGATGACAGTAATTCTGCAAATCAATACCTTCGGAAGCCGCATCCGTAGCAAGTAAAATTCGCACAGGGCTTTTTTCAGGCGCAGTCTGGAACGCTGCTTTGATAGGTTCACGTTTTTTGCTTTCCATTCCACCGTACAAAGTCATCAACCTGCCTTCTTCGGTAAACCCTTCGATGGATAGAATGTGCTGTAACCAGTTCAACGTGGCACGGTATTCGGTGAAGATCACAACACGCTCGTTTGTCCACTTGCCATCCACCTTGATATTTTGCTTTAGCCAGTTCAACAACTCCTGCATCTTGCTATCTGCGCGACGCTCAGCTTTCTCCGCCCAGGCGCGCATCTTCTTCAACAGTTCTTTTTCCTCCATGCTTAGTTTTTGCAGCACCGTCGAAGCAGTGGATAATGCATCGCTGGCAATATCGTCATCATCTGAATCATCCTGCTCTGCCTGATCCAACTGTTGGCGCAAAATCCCAAAATTCACTTTCGGTTTCTTTATATCATCTGCGTTCTTCACCGCATTCAAAGAACTCTCGTGCTGTTGAAGGGTGCTCGCAAAAGCAGCAGGGGATGAGAACAATCGTTTCTTGAGCAGTTTCAAGACAAACTCGGTGGCATACTGTTCCGCTGAGTCTTTTGTGCTCTTCTGCCGCAGTTCAGAGTATTCCCTCAGCCAGGCATGTACTTCCTTCTCTTCTTTTGTATAAGGAACTTCCAATGCCTGAATATCCCGCTTCGGGAATCTTGGTGTCCCATCGAACAAAGGTGGTAACTCCGATTTCATCCTGCGCACCATCACCGCCTGCAACTGCAGGCGGTCGGGTGTTACTCCACGCGCAAAGCGCTGGTCATCGAGCAATTCCAATAACGCCGAAAAACTTTCCCTGTACCCGTTGTGAGGTGTAGCGGTCAGGAATAATTTATGCTCAAAATGCGGGGCAAGTGTTCGGATGGCTCCTGTGCGAAGAGAGTCTGTTGCATATTTTCCGCGCCCAACAGGTGCGCAGTTATGTGCCTCGTCAATAATTAGAATATCAAACTTGCGCGGATATTTCGACTCTCCCTCGACAGGTAGCAATTCCTTCAACAACCGCATCGGGCGGTCACGTTTGATAAAGTCAATGGAGGTGATCAAGCGCGGAAAATGCGACCACGGATTCGTGTGTAATCCGCGTGAACGACGCAATTCCTTCATCAACTCCGAATCCACAATTCGGAACTCCAGCCCAAATTTATCCCGCATCTGGTCCCGCCACTGGATTTGCAGTGAAGAAGGACAAACAATAAACACTGTCCTGGCACGGTTGCGAAGCAATAGTTCCTGAACAACAAGCCCTGCTTCGATTGTTTTTCCCAACCCTACATCATCCGCAACCAATAAATTCGCGCGAGGCATCTGCACAGCACGCACCAGCGGATCAAGTTGATAATCCTCGATTGTGATTCCACTTCGGAATGGAGATTGCAGTGAACGAACATCCGCCGATGAAATCGCCCCCCAGCGAACAGCATTTAGAAAAGCATCGAATTTTTTCGGCGAGTCAAAACCTGTAGCATCTGGCAATCCAACCCGCTCATCAATATGAGCATCTGGCTCGATCTCCCAAACCACCTGCAAACTTTCCCCCAGCGCATCATCCTCGATGGAATTCAATGAGACAAGGTGCTGCGGCTGCTCTGAAATTTCAGTCAGTGCGCTCGGTTGCACACCCGCCACCACAAATCGGTGCTGACGGACGGATACGATCTGTCCTTGCTCGGGGATGGGTCTAGTCAATGTCATCGAAAGTATCCAAATTAAAACCGCCCACGCAATTTATGTGCGCAGGCGGCATGAAATAAATTTCTACGTCCCCTTTGCTAGCCTCGGGGACGTAACGCCTACGGGGCTAATTGTTCAAGTATAGACGAGAGGGAGAATTCGGTCAATTTACAAACGTCACCTTTTTGAGCGTCGTCATTTTCCGCGCTAATTGGGTTGAAACCTCTCATAAATCAAGGGATACGGTTGTTTTTTAACCAAAGGGTGACGTACAAGGTATTTGAACGCTGGCTTTTGAGTTGCGATTTCATCGAGGTTTATTTCTGACTATATTTGCATCTGGAATTTATAACGAAATGACTGTACACTCGCAGAATGATGGCGAGACATGTGTGCATGCTGTGGAGAGATATATCAGCCGTGGATATGAATTCATTGATGCGATTCGACTCGCGTATGGCGACCTTGAAGGTGATTATGCATTTGTGATCGGGCGTGCGGATGATGACAAGTTGTACGCGTTCAAAAAAGGTTCGGGCATGGTGATCGGCATCGGCGATGGCTTCACTTGTCTTTCGTCTGACCTGCCTTCGATATTGCCGCTCACCCGCGAAGTAATTCGTCCGCAGGATGGGGAGATCGTGACGCTGTGGGCAGACCGCGTGGAAGTGCGCTCTGTCAAAGATGGAAAAATAATTCAACGAATGCCAGAAACAGTTACGGAGTCGATGGATGCGGTGCAGAAGGGCGGGTATCCGCATTTTATGTTGAAAGAGATCCACGAGCAGGCACAAGTCGCCCGTGAGTTAATCCACTTGTTGGATGGCAGCCCCGATGTGCAGCCGTTGGTCGAAAAGATGAAGAATGCGCGTCATCTGTATTTGATCGGATGCGGCACGAGTTATCACGCGGCGGCGGTGGGCTCGGTGTACATCGCGCAACTGGCGGGGCTGACCGCCATCCCCGTGCTTGCGCCGCAGTTCATCGCGCAATACGCGCCCGCGGTGGGATATGAAGACGTGGGGATTTTCGTCAGCCAATCGGGCGAGACCAAGGATGTGCTCAACGCGTTGGAAGCCGCCGAGAAGCGCGGCATGGCTTGTTTTGGATTGGC
>JAIFKY010000257.1 GCA_020049345.1 Anaerolinea sp. | reverse complement strand
CATCCCCAAGCCCTGCGCGGATGGCTGATTCGAGTTCGACGATTGCCGTCTCCTCGTCCGCGCCGTTGACCTGCACAGTGATTTCACTGCCGCAGACCGCGCCCAACGTCAACACGGAAACCATGGATTTTGCATTTACCCGCTTGGCTCCGCACTGGAGGCTGATATCCGATTTGAATTGCTTTGCCAGATTGACCAGCACTTTGGCGGGGCGTGCGTGCAAGCCAGTTTTATTTTGGATGACAAGCTCAATTTGTTTCATGGCAAACTCTGTCAATTCTGCATGGAACAATTAAGTCCATGCGAAAAAAGCAAATTTCAGGAGGGTTGTTTTTCGCCCAGATATTTCACAACAACATCCGGGTCGTTTGTTTTCAGTAATTCAGCGAGGTTCTCTTCATTGTCAATCACATCCGCCAGATTGGACAACACTCCGACATGTTCATCCGATGAGGCGGCAATGCCGATGACCATGAATACAGTTTCACCTTCGTCCCATTCCACGCCATCCTTCAATTGCAAAAATTCCATGCGGAATGGCAACCCCGTTCCCCAAACTGGTGGACATGGATTGTTCACGGGCTAACATGCCATCAACGTATTCAGGCAAAACGCAGCCTGACGCCACCAGTAATTCTCCAGCCTTGCGAATTGCATCCGCCTTATCAGCGGCATTTGATTGAAGGGAAATTCGTTCTTTGGAAAGAATAGACATATTCATCACCTGTTGGCTGTTCTCCCCGTATGAGACAAAAAACCGTACTCAAATTCTCCGACCGGAATTTGAGCTTTGGATTTCCGCCACCAACCACGAGGGACGTTTATTTTATACGATCTATTAGGCTTCGGTTGAAATAATTTCAGTTTTTTCGACAAGCGACTTGATCAGTTTGTCAAAAACCGGATCATTCAAAAAATGATTGAACGCCAGCACCACCGCATTGGGAGCCTTCGCACGGGCTGTTTTAGCAAGTCCCTTGTGGACGATCACCAACTGGGCATCCGCTGGAATTTCACGGGCGGGCTTGTGGAAAACAACCACATCCACAATTTGAGCAGCTTTCAGTTTCTTCTTCAGAGAGTTTACGCTCATCAGACTGGACCCCATACCAGCTTCGCAGGCAAAAATGATGGTCTTAACTTGTTCGGCAGAAATTGACAATGGCATTTTACACTCTCCTTACAAATTTCTTGACAGGCACGGCAGCGGGTATAATCGTGCGCGGAGATGAGACTGCCGCGCCTGTCAAACTCGAGTCAACCTGTTTTAGTTTTAGCCTAATCCAGGAACGGTACCAATGGTGGCGGAAGTCTCGTCTTCAGTCTCTTTTACGGGGTTGACACGCAGGATAAAGGCGCCAACAAAGAAGGAAACAACTGCACCGATCAAAACGCCGGTCAAAACCTGGAAGTGCTGTCCGGGCGGGATGACCGCGAGGTAAGCAAAGATGGAACCAGGCGAGGGGGTGGCAACCAAGCCAGCGCCAGAGATCACGAACCATAAGTCAGCAGCGATGCCGCCAGCGATCATGGCCAGGACCATAATTGGGTGGGCAAGCACGTAGGGGAAGTAGATCTCATGAATTCCGCCGAGGAAGTGAATAATCATGGAACCAGGAGCAGAATCTTTGAGCATGCTACCCTTCTTGCCAGCTACATAGAAGGCGATCAACAGACCCAAGCCTGGACCGGGATTGGTCTCAAGCAGGAAGTGGACGGCACGACCATTTTCCTGCGCAGCGACCACGCCCAGCGGGGATAACACGCCGTGATTGAGCGCATTGTTGAGGAACAGAATCTTGGCAGGTTCAATGATAATGGCAGCCAAAGGCAGGAGGCGGGCTTTCACCATCGCATCCACCGCGGCACCAGCGGCGTCACTGAGGGCAACAACGACCGGTCCAATCGCGACATTGGCGATCAGGATCAGGATCGTACCCAAAATGCCCGCCGAGAAGGTGTTGTAAAGCATTTCGAAACCGACTGGAATCTTTTCTTCGATGGCTTCGTCAACCTTCTTCATGCACCAACCGCCAAGCGGACCCATGATCATGGCGCCGAGCATCATGGGAATGTCAGCTCCGACAATGACACCCATGGTTGCCGCCGCGCCGACCACGCCGCCGCGTACATTGTGGACCATCTTACCGCCTGTGTAACCAATCAACAGGGGCAGAAGGTAGACGATCATCGGGCCGACCAGCTTCGCAAATGTCTCATTTGGAATCCAGCCTGTCGGGATGAAGAATGCAGTGATCAAACCCCAGGCGAGGAACGCGCCGATGTTGGGGATGACCATGCCAGCTAAAAAGCCTCCGAACTGTTGCAATTTTTCTCGCATCTTACTTTCTCCTTGTTAAAGATTTTTGTTTTACCTGATTTTCAGGTTTTTACGAACATTTGGAAGACTTTCTCAAGCCTCCCGATTAATTACAGGCAGCGGTCGGACGCCGCCGAATAACCAATGAAAAGGAAGCCAATTAACTCAAAAACTGCGTGATCGTCTCAATATCTTCCGGCATAAGCAGAGGGTGTACTTGAAGCACCTTGGGGTTGCTTACATATTGCCGGGGCAATGGGACAGTTGTGAGAATTAAGTCGGCCGAAGAAACAAGAGCCGGAGTTAGATCGCGCAACGAAATAACTTCCAAATTGCTCAGGTTGGGAAAACGGGCGTGCAGGCGCGCAACCAAAAGTTGTGCGGTCGCCATTCCGCTTGGACAAATGACAATGACATGATCGAAACGATAGGAGCGGTTGCGAATGAACGCCGCCCGCAACAATACGACAAGGTTGTTGATCTCACTCTGCGGAAGGGTGACACCGGTAAATTCATAAACCAATTGCGAGATTTCCTGCGCCACAGCATATTCTTTTTCGTGTTCATCCGGCAGGCTGGCGTTATTCAATGCCACAGGAAACCAAAGATTAAATCGCTGGCGGAAACAAGCTGGAACAATATTATTCAGCAATCCATTTTGCAATGTGCGATCATGCTTTATTTTTGAAATACCAAAAGCCAGACTGATATGCTCCATCAGACGTTCGCTCAAGGCAGAGAAATCACTTTCGCGTTCCAGTTCTCCGGGGAAGACCTCGTTACGTGGAGCAGCCATCATTTCCATCGCAATCCCTGCCACATCGCCAGTCTTCCAGCTTGTATTCGACTCGCGCCCCAGCCGGCTGGCAACGTAGGATGCAACAGACCACATCTTTGCAGATTGCAGGGAAGCAACAAGTTTCTCGTTTGTATCAAGGTGATTGCCGCCCTGAATACGATTGGACATAATTGCGAAAACAAGCGCAAGGTGTAAAACCGCATCATCGGTAAAACGTCCACCCAACTGTTCCTCTGACTTGGCAACCAACCCGATTGCGCGACGCATGTGCAAACTGGAAACAAAGTCATTAACGTATTCAACCAACGAAAGGAGTTGAGCGTCGCTCTGTAATTCAAATTTCAAACCTTCAGCGTGCGTAATCTCAGTAATTGGATCGCCGCTAAACGAAGTCTCCCCCCATAAGAGTTCGGCAAGCGCCTGCTGGCAGTCATGCTCCGCCCCGCTGACTTGGATGCCAAAATGCGGCTTGCGGATAAGTCTAATTTTTTGTCCCTGCATCCATTTTTCGATTTCATCCAAGTCTTTCAGAATTGTCATCCGCGAGACTTGCGAAATTTGTTCCAACTGGGTAAGAATGAATGGTTCCTTTCTGGTTAATAAAAACAACGCCAGTAATTGCTGACGTTGACTCACAGAAAGAACAATATGCATTCCTGATTGAATATTAATTTTTTTAACCAATTCATGGGCATGATCTGCGGCAACAGGCACAACAAACCCAACGCCCGGCAATACAGCCAAATCTTGGTTATTTTGTTTCAGCCAGACCTTAACTCCCTGCATACTGTAGACCACCTGACGCGGAGTCAAACGAAGTAGTTCGGCCAGTTCTACAGAACCAATTGGCCGGTTTACATCAAGAATAACTCGGAGAATATCTCGCTGACGGGTGGTAAGAGTTAGCATAGCCTGTACAAACCCTTTCATCAAAACATGGATTATGACCAACTTACTTGTTTCTATTTTAGGTTAATTACTTATTAATGCTTGCTGATTTAGAGCATCTTTCGGCAGGTGACTGACGACAAAATTATACTATTTCCCCCGCGCTCTTCTGTGGTTTTGGAACTTAATTAACTGATGTTGCGCAGTTTGCCATCCCGAAGGGATGGCATAAGATAAAAAATGAAACGGCACAAGCCCTGCGTTGGGGCTGGTACCGTTTCATTTTAAAGAATCAATCCTCCAGGTTATTCTTTAGGCGCATCGCGAACAATATAAAGCGGTCTGCCTTTGGCTTCGTCGTACAAACGACCAACATATTCACCCAGAATACCCAGTGAAATAAGTTGCACACCGCCAAGAAACAAAACCGCAATCAAGGTCGTGGCTTGACCAAAGAACGCGCCGGAGCCCATCATACGCATGTAAATAACAACGGGAATCGCAAGAATGGAAATGCCCGCCGAGAAGAAGCCAAAATACGTGGCAACCTGTAATGGGAAGTATGAAAAGCCGGTAATGGCATTCAACGCCAGTTTGAGCATCTTACGGAAGGGGTATTTTGTTACACCTGCCACGCGTGCCGCGCGCCTGTACGTAACGCCTACTTGCTTGAAGCCCACCCAAGCCGACATGCCGCGCGGAAAGCGGTGACGCTCTTTCATTTGCTTGAGTACATCCACCACCTTGCGATCCATCAAGCGAAAATCACCAGTGTCCACAGGAATTTTCACATCAGTGATGCTGTAAATCAGACGATAGAACATGGCGGCGGTAAATTTCTTGAACCAAGATTCTCCTTCACGTTCGCCGCGTACCGCGTATACAACCTCATAACCTTCCTTCCATTTCTTTGCAAGTTCCAGGATCGTTTCTGGCGGATCCTGTAAGTCGGCGTCAATGATAACAATCGCATCGCCACGCGCATAATCCCAACCTGCGGTAATGGCAACCTGATGCCCAAAATTTCGCGCAAAGATGACGGGGCGCACAGTTTTATCATTTTGCGCAAGTTCGCGGATTTTATCGGTTGAACCATCTGTTGAACCATCATCCACAAGGATGAGTTCCCATGGCTCACCCGACGAATCCATCACTTCTTTTACGCGGCGATAAAGTTCGGGCAGGTTGTCTATCTCATTGTAAATAGGGGCAATAATCGAATAGGTAATGTTCATAAATTTCGTTTCCGTTTTTCTTTTGTGGAAGGCTTGAGTCTTTGTTGTGGCTTTATCTTTTCGGGCAGAACGACAAATTTTTCTTCATCTTCAACGGCAAAGGGAGGCAAACCCAATATACGACGGCGTATATATTCCATAATCACCACCACCGAAGCCAAAACAGGAACAATCAGCAATGCGCCCATAATGCCCTCAAGGATCGTGGCGATCATAATGGCGATAAAAATCAAAGCCTCATTCATGCGCAAACTACGCCCCATGATCATGGGACGTAAAAAGAAATTCTTTAAATTGATGAGCACCAGATACGTCACTCCAGCGATGCCTGCCACCCAAAAATTGGAGAGGGGAATCCAGCTTGAGCCTTCCAGCAAAGCCACGCCCACTGCAAGCATTGCCGCCAAAAAAGGTCCCACATCAGGAATCAAGGTGAACAAACCAGCCAGTACGCCTAAAACCAATGCGCCGGGAATCCCCAAGACAATCCATGCAATGGTAAACACCACCCCAACCACCAGCATAAGAACAATCTGACCGCGCAGATAAGCCATCCACACATTGCGGAGGCGTTCGTATAACTCCTGCATGTCATAATGATAATCATACGGCGCCAGGTTGATCAACCAGTCACGCATTTGGGGCCATTCGCTCATAAATAAATGCACGCTAACCAAAATCACCAAAAGCCACAGCGCATTGACTGAGGTTGTCTCAAGCAACGCCAGAGCCTCTGCGGGTAATGGGGTAAGAATTGACTCCTGCAATTGCCCAAAACTTTGTCCCAGTTGCTCAAAATGAAACACCATATTCCCAAACTGCACCGGCTGTGTAAGCATCACACTCGTCTGGCGTGAAAGATCAAGAAGATCGCTTGCTACAATTTTTATCTCATCAAAAAAGATTGGCGTTAATGTTGCGGGCACACCAACCAGCAAGATCAGTGCGGAAAAATATACAATATTCACCGCCGCCTTGCGGGAAAGTTTTGTATTATGTGTTAAGAAAGTCACGGCAGGGCTGATCAAATAGGAGACAAAGGCCGCAATGATCAGCATTTTTGTCGCCTCCCGCGCATAAATCAGCAGGGCAAATACAGCCGCAAAAACAACGATCCCCGCCACGTAGCGCGAGGGAACACTCCACTGATCATTTTTCATAAAATCTTTTTGACCGCCTCCAAAGTAGGCTCGATAATCGGGGCAGGCTGAACGGCCTGCATGGCCGCGCGGACATCCTTGAGTCCACTGCCTGTATTGATCACGAGGATCGGATCATCGGCTCCGACCACGCCCAAGCCTGTTGCCTTGACCAAACCGGCATAAGCCGTCGCATGCCCATTTTGCCGAGTTCTGCAATCGCCTTGATGATTTCTTCATCTGATACGGTGACGTATGTTCCGCCTGTTTCTTTTGCGGCGCGCACTGCACGGATGCCATCACGCGGCAAATCAACTGAAATACTATCTGCAATTGTCGTTGCTGAAACGGGCGTAATAACCTCTGTATTTGCACGGAAGGCATTGGCAATTGCGGCGGAACCATCTGCCTGCACGCCAATAATGCGCGGCATGTTGGAAATCCATCCCAATGCAAATAAATCCTTGAAACCTTTGTGGATACCTGAAATAATATTGCCATCGCCAACGGAGACAAAAATTGTCAGTGGAGAATGATGATCGAGCAGG
>JAIFKY010000166.1 GCA_020049345.1 Anaerolinea sp. | reverse complement strand
AACTCGATGGTGTACACCAGAATATGCCTGCGCGTCTTTTCCTCGCCTTGCACAACGGGCATCATTGGCACGCCCGCTTTTGCATAATCTTTCATGCGGACAATTGCCAGCGCCCAAAAATGCGGCGGTGTCCAAAAGAAGACAATGGCGAAGAGAATCCAAGGGGCTAACCCCAGGTGACCTGTCGCCGCAGCCCACCCAACCATCGGCGGAATCGCGCCCGCGCCGCCGCCGATTACAATATTTTGCACGGTGGCCTTTTTCAGCATCACGCTGTAAAAAATGACGTAGTAAAAAATTCCCGCCAGCGAAAGCAAAGCCGCAAGGAAATTAACAAACCCTGCCATCACATAATAACTGATTAGCGAAAGCGCCAATCCGTAGGACAAGCCTTCTGCGGCGGTCAAACGTCCGTCAGCCAGCGGACGTTTTGCGGTGCGCTGCATGTTCTTGTCCAACTCGCGGTCAATGTATTGATTCAACGCGCTTGAGCCAGCGGCGGCTAACGCGCCGCCAAGCAATGTCCAAAAGGTGAGTGGGGCGGAGGGCCACGCCTTGCTGCCAGCCACCAATCCGCTGTAGGTTGTGACCAAAAGCAGCAGCACGATGATCGGTTTGGACAGCACAAAAAAATCTTTTGCGCGCTGTCTGAAATCAAATTTTATAATTTCAGTTGCATCCTTTGCCAGCGCGCCGGATGTGAAAACCAAAACGCCAAGTGAAATCCACAGGGCAATTGCGGTCATGGCGTGCAGGACAACCAAATGCAAAGGGTAGTTGCGCGTCACAAGGATCGAGCCGATCATTGCCTGACCAAAAAATAAAACGCCCGTCACGGTGGTCAGTGGCAGCAGTAAATTTTGATCGCGTTGTTCGCGCCAGGCTTTTCTCAGCAAAAGGATCACCAACACAGATGCGATTACAACCATCAGCATGTGCGCGAGTTTTAAATATCCAAGCGGCGCAATTGGCGTACACACCAGCCAGCCTTCGCAAAATACCCATGCGCCCGTTACGGCAACGGCGCGCCCAAGAATGGTCACAAAAAATACGGCGGCAAACACGGCAAGCGTCAGTCGGGAAAAAGATGATTTCAGAGAGTACTTCATTGTTGTTTCCTCAGGTAAAACGGATAGCCCAAAAATAAAATCGTTGCGAACGAAAACCATTGCAGGGCGTAGCCAAAATGCGGTCCTTCGGTCAACTCAACTTCTGGTTGAAAAGCGATGGGCGGCACGGTGTCATTTTCAATTTCATTCGGCTGCACGTAAACATTCAAAATTGGATATGGACTTTGCGCGGCGATGCCGACGATGTTTAGATTGTTCCACGCATCCAGATGATCTGCGTCCGGGTCTGCGACTCCGCCGAAGGTTGGTTTCTCCTGCCCAAGCCTGATCTGCCCCGTGAGTGTGATCTGACCCGCCTCGTCGTACTTGCGCCAATCGTTTGGGGCGGTGTTGCCATCAGCGGGGATAAAGCCTCGGTCAACAAGAACAGCCCCACCCGTAAAGCGAAGCGGCGTGATGAGATGGTATCCGTATTGATCGCCGTTGAATTGATTCCGCAATGCGATCTGATTCTCAAAATCATATTCGCCGGTGACGGTTACCGCGCGCCATTCCATCGTGGAAATATCGGCTGGCACATTTTGATTCAAGTCCAGCAATTTTGCTGCGCGCATGGTGTTGACTTGCGCGTTGAATGCGCGGCGTTGTTCCAGGCGATCCAATTGCCAAATGCCCATGCGGATGCAAAAAGCAGTTCCCGCAAAAACAAGCACGGTTGCCAAAAGCCATGCGCGGCTAAACATTTTTTTCACAAGAGTTTTCCTTCTTTGTAGGTCACGTTTGTAACGTGACAGTTACGCTGCAAGAGTATCTTCCTTCTTTTTTACAGGCATGACGAGCGCGTACAATGCTATCAACACGCCCAACGGTATGCCTGAAAATAAAATCCCGTACAAGCGTGTCCAGGTCGTGAGCGCTTCGTGTACGTCCAAGCCAAAGTATTGCCCAGGTTGGAATGAACAGGAATAGGCGTAGGATTCTGCCTCATCCAATAGCAGGTTTGCGGAGGTGCCGGCGGGAATCCAGAGCGGACCGAGTTCGTGATCGGCGGTGTCGTTGTTTTTGACTAACACGGTATCGCCGACGACAAAGGTCATCGAATCGGGAATGGTTGGCGGGGTTTCACCGCGAGCCACCTGTGCGGCGGTTCCTTCTGGAATGATGATCTCAATCACTTTTGGGGGGCGCGCGGTTTCGCGCAAAAACAGGAACGTAATTTCATTGAGCGCAACTCCGAGCATGAGTCCGATTAACAGGGAGATGATAATTCTGCGAACGATTATTTTTACAGGGGGCATGGGGTTCTTTCTAAAATCTATTTTATGTAGGAACGTCCCGAAGGTTGATTTGAGTCAATTCAACTATCCCTCAAAGCCTTCGGGACGGTTGCCTTCTTTTGAAATCTATTTCAACAAAATTTCGATGTCGCTGACAATATCTTCGACGGGAGTTTGAAACCCGTACGAAAGCCGCAGGTTGCCATCCGCGTCGATCAAATAGGTGCGTGCGGTGTGGTTGATGATATACCCAAAAGCCGAATCAGATTCGACTCTTTCGCGAAAAACGCCATAGTTATCCCAGATGATTTCGAGTTTATCCGTCGATCCGCTCAATCCGATGAAATTGGGGTTGAAATGTTCAACGTATTGTTGAATTTTTTCGGGTGTGTCGCGTTCTGGGTCAACGGAAACAAAAACCACTTGAACTGATTTGGCTTTATCGCCCATTCCGTCCATCACCTGTTTGAATTCAGCCAGTGTGGTTGGGCAAACATCAGGACAGGAAGTATACCCAAAAAAGAGTAAAACAATTTTGCCCTTTTGGTCGCTTAAACGAAAGGTTTCCCCATTTAACTTTATCAATTCAACCTGGGGCGCTGCTGGATAGGGTTCGTTGTAACTTGTTCCATGAAAACGGGCAGGTTTTGCAAACACCACCGCCAGAGATACTGCCATTGCAATTAAAGCCAGAGATAAAAGACCCACCCATAGAATTTTTTTATCCATTTATTTCTTTACTCCAAAACGGGGCGACCCTGAGGCCGCCCCGCGCAGTTCTTTATTATTTTTTTATTTCAAGATTTACGGGGCAAGACTAGTTTACAACAGTTTGCCGATCAAATACAGGGCGGGGTAGAAGAAAATCCAGACGAGGTCTACGAAATGCCAATAGACTGTGACGGCTTCGACTCCCCAATGTTTATCTTCAGAGTAAACATCTTTGCGGGCGTTGTTGATGATAACCAGCAGGAAGACCAGACCTGTGAAAACGTGGAAGGCGTGCATACCCGTCATCATGTAGAAGACCGCGCCTGCTGTACCGCTGCTGGCCGTGAGACCTTCCGCGGCGGCGGCTGGCCATTCCACAGCCACAACGCCCAGCAGGAATCCCAGCCCAAGCACAAATGTAACCAGCGCATTGGCGATGAAGCCTTTTTTGTCGCCATGCGCCATGGCGGTTTCGCCGCGATTCATGAAGAAGGAGGAGATCAAAAGTACGGCGGTCACGCCCACGCCGAGGATTTGATTCAGGTGCGGGCGGGTGAGTCCCAGCAGATTAACGCGGGTTGTCAGCAAGCCGGCAAAAACAAAGGCATCTGAGAGCAGGAATAGCCAGAGTCCGAGGCGGTTGGTGCCCGTCTTGTAGGCATAGGAATGAGTGTCGTCTCCGCTGTCTTCATTTAGTTTGTAAATGTGCATGTAATAGTACATGACCAGCGCGGCTTTGATCACCGCAACGACAACAAGAATGGAAACTGCGCTGAAAGTAACTGCGACGAAATATTCCAATGCGGTCAGCGCGACGAGGTAAACGAAGATCAACACGCCCTGGCCGTAAGCCGAAGATTTATCTTGATTATGTGACATTTGAGTCCTCCCCTTTATTTATGCTTGCTTTTGGCAGGCGCGGCAAATTCAACATACTTCGGTGCGCCAGCCAAACCGTAATCATACGGTTCGCCGACAACCTCAAAGGGTTGATCATAATTGTGGGTGGGCATGGGCGAAGGAACCTGCCACTCGGGGGAGCGTGAGTTCCAGACATTGCCTTCAGCCTTTTCGCCATTCTTGATGCTGTTGAAGAAGTTGTAGATGAAGATCAACACCGAAATGGCGATCATGAATCCCATGACGGTCAAAATAAGATGCGTGAAGTCAAAGTTCAGCGCCGGATCATAGTCTACAATGCGGCGGCGCATACCCAACAACCCAATTCGCATCATGCCAAAGGTCAGGATGAAGAACGCAGGGGTCATCAGCCAGAAATGAACTTTGCCGAGGGTCTCATTCATGCGGCGTCCCGTGGCTTTGGGGAACCAGTAATACAGCGCGGCAAAGAACGGGAAGACAAATCCGCCGAAAATGGTGTCATGGAAGTGGCCAACGATGAAGTAGGTATCGTGCAGGTGAAGGTCGGTCGAAACAGTGGCATTTGGGGGACCGGTCAGACCGCCCAATAGGAAGACGACAATTCCGCCCAAGACGAAGAGCATCGGCGTTGGCGCCCAAATCTTGCCCTTCCAAAGCGTTGCAACCCACGAGAAGAATTTCACGCCCGTCGGAATTGCCACGAGCAGCGTGCTGTACATAAACGGCACGCGCAGGTATTCATTCATGCCTGAGGTAAACATGTGATGCGCCCAAACCAAAAAGCCCACCAGCGCAATTGCCAGCGATGACATGGCGATCCAGCGATAGCCGAACAAGGGCTTGCGGGCAAAGACGGGCAGAAGTTCCGAGATCACACCCAGACCCGGCAGGATGAAAACATAGACCGCTGGATGCGAATAAAACCAGAACAAGTGTTGGAAGAGTACGGGATTGCCACCCTTGGCAGGGTCAAAAAATCCCATGCCGAAGAGACGCTGAAACATCACCAACTGAAACGCAAGCCCAATGAATTGGGTGGCCGTCAGCGCGATGATGGAAGTTGCAATACTCGCCCAGACAAAGATCGGCATACGGAAAGCGGTCATGCCCTTCGAGCGCATTCTTACAACCGTCACAATCACGTTCAGCGCGCCGAGGATCGAAGACCAACCAGCGGTGAACACGCCTAGGAAAAACATCTGCATTCCCACAGGCGCGCGCGCCGAAAGGGGCGGGTATCCTGTCCAGCCAGTGTCAAATCCGCCGAGGATCAGGCTCATCAGCAACAACACGGTGGCGGGGACGGAAATCCAGAACGCAAAAGAATTCAAGCGCGGGAAAGCCATATCCTGCGCGCCAAGCAGTAACGGAACGACAAAGTTGGTAATGCCCGCCATGCCCAATAGGATGGACACGATCATGATCATGCCATGCAAGGACATAAAAGTGTTATAAAGTTGCGGCCCATTTTGACCGAACAACTTCATGTCAGTGGTGAGAAATTGCAGTTGTGAAGCGGCAAGTTCTGTGCGGAAGATCAACGCAAACAGACCGCCGACGCTGATCAACAACAAGGCTGTAACTGTGTATTGAATACCAATCACCTTGTGATCGAATGAAATGTGGAGATATTTCTCCCAGCCTGTGTAATGCTCTTCGTGGTGGTCAGGTGTATCAATACCCTGCGCCCACTTGAACCAATCGCTGACCGCGCCGTTGCCGCCGAGAAAGAAAAGCACGCCCAGAAATCCGCCCAAAACCCATGCAGGTTCGGTGAACAGAAATGGACCGCTCCATGTCAAACCCATTGCCACCCGAATCACCGATATAAAAATTGCGCCGATCAATGTGCCGGTAATTTGCCAGATCAACCCTTTGGATACGGCGTTAAAACCAGCCACGCCCAAAAAGAAGCCTGTAAATCCAAACAATAGCGAGAACAAACTTGCAGTTGGGGCAACCCAATTTAGCGAGCCCTGCACGACCCAGTCAATAACCAGCCCCAGCGCAAAACCGATCAACGCGCCCAGATCAAGCCAGATAAAACCCTTTGTCAGCGGACTAAGCCCAGATGCGCCCCACGAGTACGCAGTCGCGCCGCCGAACAAAGCTAACAGCACTGGCACCAAATGCACATACGTCCAGGAGCCGCTTGCCGCAAAGACCAAGCCCATCCCAAGAGCGATACACTTTTCATTTATTATTCCTCCGCCAATTATTTCAGTGTCTTTAGATATGCGATAATATTTGCGATTTCAGTTTCGCTGAGCGCGTAGGGTGGCATGACTGTTGGAGCAAAACCAGCCACTTCCTTTGCCTTCGGATCAAGAATTGATTCAGTAATGAAGGCATCATCTGCGACGACGGTTGAGCCACCTTCCAGTTTCACGTCAGAGCCGTACAAGTTAAACCAGGTGGGTCCGGTCATCTTTGCGCCGTCAAGCGAGTGACAGCCGATACAGCCATTTTTAACCGTCAGAAGTTGTCCCTGCCCTTCGGGAGTTTTTGCCGCTTCTGCCGCAATTGCTGCCTGCTCTGAAATCCACATATCGTAATCAGCCTGTGAATTTACAATCACAGGGCCTTCCATATACGCGTGAGATGCCCCGCACAACTCAGCGCAGCGTACTTTGTAATCGCCGATCAGCGTCGGGGTGATTCTGTACTCGGTCACACGCCCAGGCACAACATCCTGTTTGACGCGGAACTCAGGCACCCAAAACGAGTGGATCACATCCGCTGATTCCATTTTCAAAATGACCTGCTTGTTCACAGGCAAATGTAATTCCTTGCTAATAATTCCGTATTCGGGGTATTCAAAAGTCCACACAAACTGCTGGGCTTTTACTTTGACGACCATTGCATTGGGGTCAATGCTGCGTGTTTGACCCAGCGAATATGCGCCCATGTAGGCAAAAGCCAACACGATAAAAAGAGGAACGATAGTCCATGCAATTTCCAATGGAGTATTGCCTTCAATATGTTGACCATCACCCGTTTCGCCTTTTTTGCGCCGAAATACGATCAGGCTGTAAACCATTGGCACAACGATCAGCGAAAACAAAAACGAAATGGCAATGAGCTGCCAATTCCATAACCAGTCAATCGAAACAGACTGCGCGCTTGCCTGTACTGGCATAAGCCCCGCCGCGTCCAGACCCAAATAAGTGAGAACAGCCATTACAATGACTAAAATTCCCACGACCAAAAAATGTCCCATACGCTCTCTCCTGATGAATTTCAAACGGTGGGGAAGTACCCCAAAACAAAGCATTGTTGAAAACGGACTAAATTTGTGTAAATTGTCATTATTTTCACAACCCGCCTAATATACCAAAAATAAGTCTATTTGTCACTATTTTTTGAGTACTTTCTGCGTATCTTTTTATCCCAAGTTTGATGTTGATTAATTATGGGGGCGTTTCAAATGCTCCGCCAGAGTTCATGCTTTTTTGGGAGTGGCTAATCTTATGGGCTTGGCAAAAGATTTAGAGATTGTTTAATAATCCCACTTTTTGACCACAAAGGCACGAAGTCTCAAAGACTCGAAGGGGAAAACTTTGTGTCTTTGTGACTTCGTGGTGAAGTTATTAAACAGTCTCTTACCCACGGAGCAGACAGAGATCACTGAGGAAAACCTCTTAAAATTTCTGTGAACTCCGTTATCTTTGTAGTAAAAGGGGGATTCCATTCTTTTATAGTCACTCTCGCTTTGTCTGTTAAAAAATGACAGCCGCATGATCGCCTGTGTGGGGCACAGGTGTTCGTGCGGCTGTCGCTTGAGTTCTGTTATGTCAACGAGGTTGCGCGCTATTTTTCAAATGGATATTTAAGTCCGATCTCGGCTCGGATGGAATCCATTAATTCCATGTTTGCCAACGTGTCGGCGTGACTCATGCCTGGGCTTTCCAGCAACCCGGCGCGGATGCAGCGCATGGCTTCCTCGGTTTGATATTCGAATCCACCGGCGCGTAAAGGCCTTGAAATAGTCAACTCCTGTTCGCCGGTAACCAGACTCGCTTTGGTTGATCCCCAAAAAGCGGGGTGGATGCGGATGTAGCCTTTGCTGCCATAGATCAAAAAGTCATTGGTATGGTTGCTGAGGAAACTGCTATGAAACTGTGAAATCACATCGTTTTCATATTTAAGCAATACTGTGGTTAATTCATCGACGCCTGTGTTGCCGAGATGCGCCATGGAGACGAAGGATTTAGGTTGAGTTTTCATTACCCATTGAGATATTGCGATTGGGTAGATGCCCATGTCCAGCAATGTGCCGCCGGCGAGTTCTGGGTTCTGCCAGCGGTCATCCTTATCTTTGGGCGCATTAAATCCAAAGGTGCCGACCATCAGACTGATGTCGCCGATGGCGCTGTCATCCAACCATTGGCGGATGACGCTGTAAATTGGCAGATACCGCGTCCATAATGCTTCCATCAGGAATACTTTGTTTTCACGGGCGGTTTTGATCAACTGCCTGGTTTCGGCGGCGTTGACTGTTAACGGTTTTTCGCACAGAACGGGTTTGCCTGCATTGAGGCACTGCATGACATTTTCGAAGTGAAAGCGGTGCGGGGTGGAGATGTAAACGCCGTCCACTTCGGGATCGTTGATCAGCGCTTCATACGAGTTGTAGGTTTTTGCGCCGCCATATTCATTGGCAAAAGCCTCAGCGCGCTCAAGGTTTGAACTGGCTACGGCATACAAACTTGCGTCGTCAATTACTTTCAGCCCGTCTGCAAATTGATGCGCGATGCGCCCTGGTCCTAAAATACCCCAATTGAATTTTTTACCTGACATTTTTACCTCCGGTTATAAAATTGACAAGAATATGAATTATCCTGTATTCGATTAAATAACTCACCTACGCACCTAACCATGATTCCCTGAGCGATAGCGAAGGGTCTCTGGGGCAATTGTAGAGGTTCTTCGCTCCGCTCAGAACGACACTGCGTAAGGTGACTAAATCAATTCCAATTTTGCCAGCAAATCTGCGCTATGCTCGGCAGGGCGGACGTTCTCAAATACTTCTTTGATATTGCCTTCAGGGTCAATCAAAAATGTGGTGCGAAGTACGCCCTCATATTGCTTGCCCATGAATTTCTTGGGTCCCCACACGCCGTACAACTCGCAGACTTTGTGACCGTCATCTACCAGCAGGGGGAAGGGCAGTTGGAATTTTTGCTTGAATTTTGCGTGCATCTTTACCGAGTCTGGGCTGACGCCGAGGATCGCCACCCCAGCCTTTTCGTAGGCTGAATAGTCGTCGCGAAAATTGCAGGCTTCTTTGGTGCAGCCTGGGGTGTCATCTTTGGGGTAAAAATACAATACAACATTTCTGCCGCGATAATCAGACAGTTTGCGCGGGGTGTTGGTGTCGTCCAACATTTCGAAATCGGGCGCTGGAATTCCAGATGAAATTGGCATAAAAAATCTCCTTGTAAAGTGGTTATATCGCGCCGTAAAAAGCTTTGTGGAATTCAACTTTTCCATTTGGCACATGATCATAAAATGGCAGCGCCATGAAATATTTTGGATCTGGCGTGCCTTCGTAAAATGAACCTGGATGGTTTTTGAATCCAAACCGTTGATAATATTCAGGGTCGCCTTCCAATACACAACCCTTTGCGCCTTTTTCTCGAATTAGAGATAGCCCTGCTTGAATCAACTTTGAGCCAATGCCTTGTTTTTGTAATTCAGGCAAAACCGAAACCGGGCCGATTCCGTACCAGCCTTTGTCTTCGCCGTTGATGGTCACAACTGAAAAGGCGATATGTCCGACAACTTTTCCGTCAATTTCTGCCACCAGCGAAACGGACATGGCGCCTGCCTCGCGCAAACGGTTGACGACCAAATACTCGGTTTGGTCGCTGTACCACTTGCCGTCAAATGCGGCGATGGTAATTTCTTCGATGGCTTTTATATCTTGAGGGGTTTCAGTTCTAATTTTCATGGCGATTATGATATGCAGACAGTCATAACATGCAATCTTCTTACTTCTTAAACCAACCCGGCTGTGTAAGATTTTCTGGACGTAAAACCTCGTCCAGTTGTTCTTTTGTCAGCAAGCCGCGCGCAAGGACAATTTCGGCGACGCCTTTGCCTGTGCTGTGCGCTTCTTTCGCAACTGCGGTTGCATTCTCGTATCCGATCAACGGATTCAAGGCGGTGACAATGCCAATGGACTGGTGCAGTAAATCGGTCAGGTGTTCGCGGTTGGCGGTGATTCCTTTTACGCAGCGTTCCGCAAGTGTTACGCATCCCTGACGTAGATAAACAAGGCTGTCGAACAAACTGCGCGCGATGATGGGCTCAAACGCATTCAACTGCAACTGTCCGCCTTCTGCCGCGAAGGAAACGGTGACATCGTTGCCGATCACCATGAACGCAATTTGATTTACCACTTCGGGAATGACTGGATTTACTTTCCCAGGCATGATGCTCGAACCAGCCTGAACCGCAGGCAGGTTGATTTCGCCCAGACCTGTGCGCGGACCCGATGAAAGCAGGCGCAAATCGTTGCAGACCTTCGAGAGTTTGACTGCCACGCGCTTCAACACGCCAGAGAGTTGCACGAATGCGCCAGCATCCTGTGTGGCTTCCACTAAGTTCCCGGCGGTGATGTATGAAATGCCCGTGACTTCGCTTAGGTGTTTGCAAGCCAGCGCGGCATAATCAGGGTGGGCGTTGATCCCTGTTCCAATGGCGGTTGCCCCCAGATTCATTTCCTGAATCAGTAACGCGGCTTCGCGCAGTCTTTGCTGATCCTCTTCGAGCATCACCGCGTAGGTGCTGAATTCCTGTCCGAGAGTCATTGGCACGGCATCCTGCAATTGGGTGCGTCCCATTTTCAGAACATCTTTGAATTCCTCGGCTTTTTCGGCGAAGGCTAATTTCAACACTTCCATGCCTGCGATGAGTTCGTCAATTTTGAAGCGCAGCGCCACCTTGACCGCAGTCGGGTAAACGTCATTTGTGCTTTGACTCATGTTCACATCTTCCAGTGGATGCAGTTTTTTATAATCGCCGCGTTCACAGCCGAGGAGTTCCAGTGCGCGGTTGGCAATCACTTCGTTGGCGTTCATATTGGTCGAAGTTCCCGCGCCGCCTTGAATCACATCCACCACAAATTGATCGTTCAATTTTCCGTCAATAATTTCCTGGCAGGCTTCGATAATGGCTTTTGTTTTTTTGTCATCCAGCAACTTCAATTCATGATTCGCCAACGCGCACGCCTGCTTGACACAAGCCAGCGCCTTGACCAAATTCGGGTACGTGCTGATCGGTATTTTGCTGATTGGGAAGTTTTCCAACGCCCGCAGGGTATGCACGCCATAATAGGCATCCGCGGGTACTTCACGCTCGCCGAGCAGATCATGTTCCATTCGAGTTTTCATATTTGCTCCGTATTTCTTTGAGGCTGTATGGGGTTATATGCTATGATTGGCGGGTGTTAAAAGTAGGTTGGTATATTGGTAGGTTGATACACAAGTTGGGTAGATTTGGTAATTGTATCATTTCAGGTTTCCTCATCCCTCATTCCTCATTCGGAGTTTCATGCGCTTAAAAGCCGATTTACTTCTTTTCATGGTTGCCATTATCTGGGGGACTGCTTTTGTTGCGCAGGGCATCGCCGGACAATATAAGATTGCCTACCTATTTAACGGTGTCAGTTTTGTGCTTGCATCTGTAATTCTGCTTCCTTTTATCCCAAAAGGGACACGCAGTTTGGGAATTCCAAAAGAACAGTGGATATGGATGCTGATTGCGGGGGTGGTGTTGTTCATTGCCTCAGCCATGCAGCAAGTGGGTATGCTGTTTACAAAAGTTGCCAATGCCAGTTTCCTCACCAGTTTATATGTGGTTTTCATTCCGTTCATGTTGTGGCTTGGATTTCGAGAAAAACCGCATTGGTTGGATGCGGTTTCGGTCACGCTTGCAGGCATTGGCGCTTTCCTGCTTACAACTTCTGGCAGGTTTGAAGTTCAGCGGGGAGATTTTATTGAATTACTCGGCGCTCTGTTTTGGGCGCTGCATTTTATTCTGCTGGGAAAGTTTGCCTCAAAATTTGAATCGGTTTCATTCGCGGCGGGGCAATTCTTCATCGGCGGAACGATCAACTTTGTGATTGGTCTGTTTATCGAAGATGTGTCTATTTTGACGGCTTTGCCCCTGCTTGGCGCAATTCTCTATCGCGCGATCTTTTCCATTGGAATTGGTTACACCCTGCAAGTCTGGGGTCAAAAACACACGCCTCCCACCGACGCCGCGCTGATTCTTGGGCTTGAGGCTGTCTTTGCCGTCATCGCCGCGTGGATTTTGCTTGACCAGTCCCT
>JAIFKY010000277.1 GCA_020049345.1 Anaerolinea sp. | reverse complement strand
TACACTGGCTACTTCACGTTACACAACACAGCCGACAAGATTGTTCCGATAGGCGTTGAAAAAACATTTTGGGTGAAAATTGTTGTCGGCGATAGTGTGGTCCCCACCGCGACGGGAACTTCATCTGGCGCAAGTCCCACGCAAACTGGAAGCACAACAAGCGGTTCAAGCGCGGGTGGAAGTTCAGCCAATTGTAATTACAGCCAGAATGCTGGTTATGTTAATCAAATAGCGTCGCTGATTAACGCAGAACGCGCAAACGCTGGCTTGCCAACCTTGAATATCAATATACAACTGGCCGCATCGGCGCAAGGTCACGCCGCAGACATGGCCTGCAACGACCTGATCAGTCACACAGGCTCAGACGGTTCATCATCGTATTCACGAGTTGTTGCTTCAGGATATGCAGGCGCATTTTCAGAAGAGATCATTTACGGAGGCGGCGGGCCGCAAGCGGCGATCAGTTGGTGGATGAGTGACCAAATTCACCGCGACGCGATCTTGAAACAAAAGACCACTGAAATGGGCGTGGGGTATGCTTATTTTTCCAATGTAAGCGCGTTAATTTTCAACGACCGTAATGGTGCGGATGTCCACTTCATTTCCCGGCGCAACCGTGTGGTAATAACAGGTTGGCTTATCAACCGGACACCAGATGCCCCAGCCGTCATAAAGTTTTAGCGTCTTGCCGTTCAAGTCATTGACGTAGACTTGAAGATTATCTCCCATGCGGTTGGCGATTCCCACCTCACTGCCGTGCGGGCTAAAATACAAACCATTGACGGGCTGACTCCAGTCGTTGGGATTTAAACCAATATCAGTAAAGTTATACGGACTCCATGTGCGCGGCCAGCGTCCGTTTTTTTGGTAATATGCCAGAATGCGTGACTGAAAATCGGCAATGATTTGATCTGTGCTGGAGGCGTCTTTTTCTGCTTCAACAACCGGACTGAGATCAGATGCTTTATTAAACAATCCCTTTATTTGTGGCGCAAGAAACGTCAGCGCGACAATTGCCACAATGGCAACCAGTGAAATAATCAAAGCATATTCGATTTTAGATTGTCCGCTTTCGGTGGGGTGATTCATTTTTTCTCCGCTCAGAAATCTGGAAGTTAAATGCTTGCTTTTTGCCAACACATTTGCCTATTTTGTAGCGCGGGATGGCATCCCGCGTGGCTAAATATGGAATTGAATTCAACTTTTTTCATATCTGGCAGGCGGATTGACAATCCGCCCCACGAAAACCAAGTCTATGAAATTTGGCGAAGGTATTGTTTTTGCACATGAAATTTTGGGGGCGTTGCAAAAGCATGTAACCTGTTTCGTGTCCCGTAGGGGTAAGCCTTCAAACGAAACACGTTACAAATTGCAAAATTCGACTGAAATGAAGCACACCCCGACTTGCCCAAGTTAGGGCATGGTGATTTTGCCAAGTCCAACTGCCTGACCTGAAACAATTTCAACAGCCTGCTTGACAACCGATCCATCTGCGACTTCGATAATCAATTCATGTTTGCCTGGCGTTAATTCTGAAAAAAAGAAACAGCCGTCAGCGGAGGTGGAGCGTTGAGTTTGTTCTGTCTGCGCGGTTGCTGTCATCGGCTCGCCGGCTGCATCAACAACGCATCCATCCAAGCCGCCAGGTTCGCCTGAAAAAACTCCAAGGACGCGCAACGACAACACCAGAACGATCACAAGCAGAATACCGGTCACGGCATACAACACACGCTCATTTTTCGTGATCCATTCGCGCCAAGATTGTCGGACTTTGATGCCCCCATCTCTAAATTCGGGGTTTTGTTCAAAAGCCATATTTCACCTCGCACACAGTAGGGGCGGATCGCGATCCGCCCCTACTATTTTTTACGCAACTTTCTTACGTAATATTCTGCTCCAATCCAACATCGTTTTCAGGTGATCCAGCGGAACTTGTCCTTCGGGTACGTAGCCGACAAAGGCGCGGTTATATGTGTCTTCGGGTCCGTCTGAGAGATGCCATTCGAGTGGCATTTTGAAAACGCCAACTGCGGATGTGCCTTTGTCGCCGTCGGGCAGGGCGGTTTCGTAGGTGATGACCGTCATGCCGTCGGCAGTTTCGGCAACTTCGGCAACTGTCGCTTCGTGAATCCAGCGCAGCCATTGCTTTTGCTCGGTTTTTGCTTTTGTCTGCGGATCTACCAGCGTGCGCGCGCGGGTCACGGAATCCATTGCAGAGTATTTCCAGGGCGTGATTGTGGCTTTGGGATCGGCTTTTTTCTTTGTTACCGGCACATCGGGGAGCAGACCCACGCCAGATTTTGTCTTGACCGACTTGGCAATTTGCCAGGCATCTGGTTCTTTCTCTACAAAGCGCAGCCAGAAAATGCTTGCGCCTTGCACGTAATCCTTTTCAGAAGTAGGCTTGGTATAAAACGGGCGAACTTCTCCGGGTAGTTTGTTTTCGGCTTCGTGGGTGGAGTACCACTTCGGCTTGGGAGTCAATCCGCCGGGGGGCAAATTTCCACGGATGTGCTGGCAGTGTTCAGCGGTTTCGTTGCAGACCGCGCGGGTGACGATCAACTCGTGGGTGCGCCCGTGTTCATCGCGCCAGGCGGATGAGTCATAATTTTCCCAGGCATCCATCACGGTGCGAATTTCCATGGCGGCTTGTGAGTTGCGCTCGGCTTCTTCTTCGGGCGTGAGTTTTTCCCAGTTGGGATCAGTGACATGGTTGACACGCAACGGCGTGAGTTTGACGATCTCTTTCCACGCCCACTTTGGGAACGTGGCTTTCATGGCTTCGAGTTTTTTGAGCGCGTCTTCAGTGGAAAGGGAGCGAACATCGTAATTGGCTTCTTCGACCAGCAGAGCGTTGATTCCGGCGCGGCGGGTCTTGGGTCCGCTGGCTTTGACGCTGAGCATGTGCATGGCGGCTTTGTCTTTCCACTCTTTTTCAGTGGCGCGAGCCAGCCCGGGGACGTTTGATCCTTTTCCGGTTTCGTAGGCGGCGATTTTTTCAGCGCAAAGTTTTTCAACGGCGGCATCATCCAGCGCTTTGGCTTTCTTATCTACATCCGCAGCGCCGAGGCGCACAAGCAGGTCTTTGGGGTCTGCCCACGATCCATGCGCGCTGGCGTAACGCATTCCTGAAAAATGGACGACCATGTATTGAAGCCAGTACGGGAATCGTTTGGGTTCTTTTTTGAAACGCTGATACGCTTCCTCAAGCAGTTCATATTGGTTCTTTTTTTCCAAAGAGGTCTTGTACTCTTCCGCCTTCCACCAAACAATATCCTTGACCGTGACAGGCTGTTCAGGTTTGTATTGAACAAGGAACTCGGACTCAGACGGCTTGAAGTTTGGGTCGCCCTTTGACAATTTGTACCAGGCAAGTTTGCGTTGTTCGATCTTGTCATACGTGGCGAGAAAGGCGCGCAGTTGATCAAGTTCCTGCTCGGCCATGGCCAGCGTGAAATTTTCTTTCAACTCCAATTCTTTTGTTTCTGGAACTTTTTTGGGATGATCAGGAGCCATGTTTTCGAGACGACGCTTGCGGGTCTTGACCCAATCTCTGTGCAGGTTGCGGTGGCTTACCCAAAACTGGATCAGCCCCTCGACATAGCTTTTTTCGCCGCGAATATCCTTTGGCCAACTTTCGATAAACATGGCGTGAAAGTTGTTGATCTCGGTCAACTCGGCTTCATCCACCGGCTTGAATTTTAGATAATACGCGCGGACATCTTTGAGTAAAAAATAATCGCGCAAGGTGGAATAGGATTTGTAGGCAGTGATCGCCGCAGCCTCCTGTGCTTTTGAATACGCATCCACATCTGTTTTGAGCGCGGCAATATCCTTGTCTTTGTATTGTTTCCAGAGATCAACCTCTGTGTAATAAAGAAGAAAGTCACGCAATTTTGGTTCGCGCATGGGATAGATGGTCTTGCACAATACTTCATTCTGCCATTGGAAATACATTGGTTCTGCCATGAAAATCTCCTTTTTTGCCAACGTCGTTTTTGTGAGGTGAATTTTAACTCTATTTCACTCTGCATTGGCAAATCGTTTTGCAATTCTCGTCATGAATTTTATTCGCCCACAAATTAAACCCCTGAAAATTACGGATCGATCATCGCTGTTTGCGAGTGACTAACAAAATGGACCAGGTACTCTTAACCACAGAGATCACGGAGTTCACAGAGATTTTAAGAGTTTTCTCTCAGTGATCGCTGTGTGCTCTGTGGTGAAATATTTTGGCAAGCCCACAAGATTAGCATTCCCCGATTTTTTTGGATATGCAATATGAAATGGAAGTAAAATATATTCATCGGCACATAATAGACATTATCGGTATAAAAAAACATCCAAACCAAACCTGGCGCGATAATGTCAATATCATATTTTAGAAAAGAGAAGCGATGTCTGAAAACAAACAACTTTACTTGAAAAGCAGTATTTTTGGCGCAGGACTTGGCATGGGATTTGGAGCGCTTCTTGGAGCCATAACCGGCGCTTTGAGCGTCAGTTGGAATGGCGTTCTATTTAGCGTGATTGCAGGAGCAGTATTAGGCATGTTTACCGGCGCATTAACAGGCGCGATCACCGCGCGAACAGCAGGACGGACTGGCGGCGTAAGCATTGGCGCTTATACGGGGATGTTCTTTGGCGCAGTGCTGGGCGGCATATTAGGAATTTTCATCCCCGATGCTTTTCGGGCAAGCGTGGCAGGCTTTCATGTATTGATTCTGGATGTTTTAACTCAGGGAAGATTTGAAACCGCGGTTTTGCTCAGTTTCCTGCTTTCGCTCACCGCAACCATGGTCGGCTCCTGGATCAGCGGAAGAAATTTCCAGGCAAGAATTCAGGATACGAACCGCCCCCAATAAACCATTGCGGGTACAATGGTTTGAATCAACTTTCACTTTTGAGGATTGCATTTCTGTTTTTTTCGTCATATTATTATCTCAAAGAATTTTTTCGCTTCAAGGAGGCGTTCAATGTTACGTAAAGTTTCTTTTCAAGTTTTGGTTCTTGCCCTGCTCCTGCTGACATTCTTTGGGACTCCGTTCAAAGCCCATGCTGGGGGGGTCTGTGGCGGCGCCTACATCGTCGAAGCAGGCGACACGCCAGAGATCATTGCTGCAATGTGCGGCACATCTGCTTCTGCCATTTACGCCGCCAATCCTGGCGTCAGCGGAGCGCTTCGCGCAGGACAGATTATCACAGTACCCGGCGCCAATTATCTAATTCCCGGCGTACCCATTGCAACCGCTACAAACACTTCCAGTTATCCCCCAGCCGGTTACAGCAACACTTATGTAGTCCAAACTGGCGACACATTTGCCAGTATTGCCAGCCGCTACGGCGTTAGTACGTACAACCTGTGGACCGCAAACCAAAACATTGCGGATATAAACGCGCTGTACGTGGGGCAGGTAATTTCTGTGCCTGCTGTATTCGGACAGCCCACATATCAAATCTGGGCCGCCATTGTGACTACAAGTTCCGCAACCCCGTCCCCGCTTTCGTATGGTGCCGTCCCTGTGGGAACCGTAAATGGGACAATTCTATTAGTCAACAAATCCAATGGCGATGTTTATGTTTCACTGCGCGGCACAACCAGAGACGGCAATAATATTATTAGAGAATATCCCGTAAACGGAACAATGGAAGTCAAAGCGCCAGCCGGCTGGTATGCGTATGTCGCCTGGGTTGGCGGACAGAAGTTCGAGGGGCAATTCAACCTGCCGCAAGAAGCCGATCACAGCATTACGTTTTACAGCAATAAAGTTTCTGTTGAATAAAAATTTGGGCTAACCCCTTTTCCGCGCCGACCTGCTCCTGAGTGGATTAACATCTGCTCAGGAGCAGGTCGGTTAATTCCTACAGGCAAATATTTCATTAAACTTGTCATTTCCCGAATCAAGATGTAAGATGGAGAAAACTTAAAAACCCCCAAAAGGAGGATACAAAAACATGGATGTACATTATTGGAATGAATTTGCAGACGAATACGATGAACACGTAATTGACGCATTTACCTACGGACGTTCAAAGATGATCGGACAACAGGTCAAGCGGTTTGCCTCGCTCGAAAAAGATGTGGCTGATTTTGGCTGCGGTCCCGGCAAAATGCTCCCCTACCTTTCAGAAAAATTCCGCACCGTCTATGGGTATGACTTTTCAGACAAACTGCTCGAGTCTGCGCACAAACGCTGTGCAGATTTGAAAAACGTCCACATCGAACAAGCGGATTTATCCCTGCCAGTAGATCACCTGCCGATGGTGGATGTGATCGTCTCGCTCAACGCCGTGCTGATGCCTGATCCTGAACTGCGGATGAATTTCCTGCGCGGCATGGCTTCGCGCCTCAACCCTGGCGGATATTTAATCCTGAATGTGCCGTCGGTGGAATCCCTGCTCTTCAGTTACTTCCGCGAAACCGAATGGTATCGCAAAGAAGGCAGTTCTCCGCGCGAAGCCGAAGAACGAGTAGACGCCAGTTACATCATCCAGCCGAACCGCACCGCCCAGGGTGTTTTCATCCGCGGCACCGAACCCACCAAGCATTACCTGCGCGAAGAATTGATCGTACTGGCACGCGAGGAAATGAAACTCGAAGCGCTTGACGTGCTGAAAATGGATTACGACTGGAAAATTGAAATGGAAGACGACAACGTCCCCGAATGGATGGGCGAACCGTACCCGTGGGATTGGATTCTGATCGCCAAAAAATCCTGAACACAAAGATTAAACGCAGTACCGCATAACTTGCTATTGACTTGAATAAAAAGGGTTCTCATGGCAAACTGGCTTTTGCGGAAAGGAGAGAGCCATGAGGAC
>JAIFKY010000051.1 GCA_020049345.1 Anaerolinea sp. | reverse complement strand
GCATGGGAACTTGATCCGTGAGCCATTCGGGGTGCCATTGCACTGAGACGGCATACGGATGATCGGGCATCTCAACCACTTCCACCAAACCGTCGGGCGAGTAACCGGAGGCGCGCAATCCCGGCGCAATATCCTTCAATCCTTGATGATGCAGGCTGTTGACATTCAATAAAGTCTCGCCAAAGATTTCGGCGGAACGCGAGGATTGATCCACGTTGACAGGGTGAACGAGAGTGCGACGCAAGTCTCCCGGGTAGGCATGATCCAACGCGCCCGGCAACTGGTCGTAGATGTGGGTGTAAAGCGTGCCGCCCAAAGCAATATTCATCACCTGGGCGCCACGGCAAATTCCCAAAATTGGCTTGCCATCGTTAACTGCGGCGCGCATTAAACCAATCTCGGTCATATCCCGCTTTTCGTCCACCTCACCAATTCTCGGGTGGTCTGTTCCGTTGAAATATTCCAGAGCCACATCCCCGCCGCCGGTGAATAAAACCCCGGCAACATGCGAATATAAATCAAGGAAGTCTTCCTCTTTCAGCATGGAAGGGATGAGAATGGGAAGTCCACCCGCCTGCGCAATGGCGTTGGTATAGGTGTGTTGAAGCGCAGTCAGCGGATGTCCATCCGGGTCTTTGCCGTTGCGAGTGGTAATGCCGATGAGAGGTTTAGACATAAAATCTCCAAAACAAAAAGACCCTAAAGATCTTGAAGACCTTTAGGGTCTTTCTAAGAACCCTGTGGTGAATATGTTGAAACTTTTAGTCGAACTTCTGCTTGAGACGCGCGCTCTTGCCGGTGCGGTCACGCATGAAGTACAACTGTGCGCGGCGGACTTTGCCGTGGCGTTCGACCACAATTTTGTCAATGCGCGGCGAGCGAAGCAGGAACGTGCGCTCCACACCAATGCCATTGGCAGCCATGCGACGAACAGTGAGGGATGCATCGTTGCCACCCTTGCGGAGGCGGATCACAATTCCCTTGAATTCCTGAATACGTTCGCGGTCACCTTCTTTGATCTTGACGTGGACGCTAACGGTATCGCCTGGATTCAACTGCGGAATTTTTTCGTTGATTTTGGCCTCAACGGCCTTAATGAAGTCTGTCATTTTCGCTCTTCCTTAATTCATAATTTCATTGCGGTTTGTGAAACGCGACTGCGGAGTATAGCACGCATTTTCTGATTAAACAAGACTTATTTTACGAATATTTTCGAATTGCCAGCACTGCGTTATGTCCGCCAAAACCGAAGGCATTGCTGATGGCAAGTGAGATGTTTGCCTCACGCGCCTTGTTCGGAATGTAATCGAGATCACATTCAGGGTCGGGGGTTTCGTAATGAATGGTGGGCGGTAAAATTCCTTCGCGTACTGCCTTTACACAGAAGATGGCTTCCAACGCGCCCGTCGCGCCCATCATGTGTCCGGTCATGGATTTGGTGGATGAGATTGGAGTTTTATAAGCCAACTCACCCAACGCGGCTTTCACGGCGCGCGTCTCAGACTGATCATTCAGAAGTGTGCCTGTGCCATGCGCGTTGATATAGCCCACATCTTCAAAGTTAGCCTTCGCAGAAGATAAAGCCATGCGAATTGCCGCCGCGCCGCCTGCGCCATGCTCCTGTGGAGCAGTCACATGATGGGCATCTGCGGTTGCGCCATATCCCGCCAGTTCAGCAAAGATGGTTGCGCCGCGCGCTTTGGCATCCGATTCGCGTTCCAACACAAGCACGGCAGAGCCTTCGCCCATGACCAGACCATCGCGGTTCTTGTCAAAAGGCTGGGGGGTCATCGAATAATCATCATTCTTGCGAGACATTGCCCCCACGCGATCAAACGCCGCCACACCCGTGGATGTGATGGTGGCTTCCGAAGCGCCTGTCAATGCCGCATCAATCATGCCGGTGCGGAGCATCATCAGCGCAGTGCCAATTCCATCAGAACCAGAAGCGCAAGCCGAGGCTACGGAAAAGCACGGACCTTTGATCCCGAATTCAATGGCGGTCATGCCTGCCCCGCCGTTGGACATCAACATGGGAATCAGGAACGGGCTGACGCGACGCGGACCTTCGGTGTGGTTCATCAAAATAGCATCCTGCAAAGATTGCAAACCGCCGATTGCCGAAGAGATAATCACGCCGATGCGCCCTGAATTTGCATCTGTAATTTCCAACCCTGATGCAAGCAAGGCTTCGCGCGCCGCCGCAACCGTGAACTGCTCAAAGCGGTCTCGGCGACGCGCTTCTTTTGCATCCATAAAATTTTCGGGTTTGAATCCCTTGACCTCGGCGGCGATGTGCACATGTAAGTTCGCAGCGTGAGAATCAAATAGCGTAATCGGCGCAACGCCTGAGACGCCCGCAATCACATTACTCCAGGTTTCGTTAACATTCAAGCCAAGAGGATTAACTGTCCCCATGCCAGTAATTACAATACGTTCCTGCATTTCGCCTCCAACAATAATTCTATAAAATGGGTAACTGGGATTAAAACCCCTCGAATCAAAAAACGTGACGCTTGATGTAGACTCGCTTCGCGCCACGCTCAATTCTGTTTTTCAAAAATTGACATTTTCCGCCCCCGATCACTTCCCGTCATTATTCGCCAGGCTTGGGAATGTAATCCCCTTCCACCCATTCCTGTCCATCGGGACCAATTTCCTTTTTCCAAACAGGGACAATCTCTTTCAAGCGATCTATGCCATAACGCGCCGCATCGAACACACCCGTATCTCGGTGCGCAGCAGTGCAGGCGATTAATATTGTTGGCGTTTTGGGGTACAGTTTGCCAATGCGTTGAACTATGGCTATGCCTTCGATCACCGGCCAGCGCTCGCGGATTTCATCTGCGACCTGTTTCATTTTTTCTTCTGCCATGGGGACGTAGGCTTCGTATTCAAGATATTCCGTCACATGCGCGTCGCCGCGTTTGGTTTCGCCACGCACCATGCCGGCAAAGATCGCCGCCGCGCCGGTTGAGGTCAATGTGACCTGGGCAAGCAGATCATCCAAATCAAGTTCTGATTCAGTGATGGAGAAGATGGTGGGAAAGGAATTCATAGATTGTTTGTATCCGTGATTTGATTATCCGCCGCTGACCGGGGGAAACATGCCGATCTCTGCATTTTGCGGGACAATGGCTTCGTCAAAGGCGTATTCGCGATTGATGGTGATTAACACCGAGTGCATGGATTCTTTCAAATTGGGATAATCGGTGGATAATTTATTCTTCAGCCCTTCAATGGTCAAATCAACGGGAATATCCATCTCAAGCGATTTTGTCCCAGCGCGGTCACGGATGGTTGCAAAAAATAAAAGTTTTATGTGATTCATCTAAAATCCTTTGTCTAAAGTTAAAAGTCAAAAGTCGAAGGTCAAAAGTCATTGGACAGACATTCGACGCAGTTATTCATTTACGATATCACCACTTTTTCCGCCGTGTTTTTCAATGAGACGGATATTTTGAATTCGCATGGTTTTTTCGGCGGCTTTCGCCATGTCATAGACTGTCAGTGCGGCAACAGAGACTGCGGTTAGGGCTTCCATCTCCACGCCAGTTTTGCCAGTCACTTTGGCGGTGGCGGTGATGACCACGCCAGGGATGGATTCGTCAAGAACCAGGTCAACATCCACTTTGGAAAGAAAGAGCGGATGACACAACGGGATCAACTCGGAGGTGCGTTTTGCCGCGCTAATACCTGCGATCTGCGCCACAGTCAGCACATCGCCTTTTTTGATCTGCCCCGCGCGGATCAAATCAAAGGTTTCCCGCTTCATGTGGACTTCGCCGCGCGCAACGGCAACGCGCTCAGTATCTGCCTTCGCGCCCACATCCACCATGCGCGCGCGACCTTGTTCGTCAAGATGAGTCAATTTGGACATGGGCAGGATTATACACTGGTATAATTCGCGCGCTATGGAGAACCTTTTGGGACATCAAATTACCGGCTACAAGGTGCAGACCGCTGTGTACGAAGGTCCGCTGGACTTGTTGCTGAGTCTGATCGAACGATCCGAATTAAATATTACCGCCATTTCACTTGCGGCGGTCACGGATCAATATTTGTCGTACCTGCACGGGCTGGAGCAAATGAAGCCCGATGAAATTTCATCGTTTTTGGTAATTGCGGCAAAATTGGTGCAGATTAAATCAGAGGCATTACTGCCGCGCCCCATTGAACGCGAACCTGGCGAAGAAGACCCCGGCACCGAACTGGTTGAGTTGTTGATCCTGTACAAACGCTACAAGGAAATTGCGGGCTGGATGGTGGAACGGCAGGAAAATAATTTACGCACGCACTTGCGCGTTGCTCCGCCGCCCAAAGTGGAAGCAAAACTTGACCTCTCAAACTTAACGCTTGAAGGGCTGCTCGCCGCCGCGGAATCGGCTTTTTCAAAAGGCAAAAAGAAGGAAGCGCTTGGCACAATCATCACCGCGCCGCGTGTGACCATCCGCGAGAAAATTGAATACATCACCAAAACCATGAAGAATATTCAGCGCATGTCTTTCAGCGGCTTGATCACCGACAAATCCACGCGGATTGAAATTGTGGTCACGTTTTTAGCCATGCTTGAACTGATCAAACGCTATCACATCTCGGCGGTTCAAAACGAATTGTTTGGCGAAATTGAATTCGAAAAAATGGGCGATTGGAAAGAGGATGAAGAGATTGAAATTGAGTTTGAGTAAATGAGTAACGAGTAATAAGTGAGAAGTAAAAAGTTGAAAACCAGAAACGGGTGTAGCGATGACCGCACTACACCCGTTTACTTTTTACCTTTTACTTATTTCGCAATCTCCCCCGCTGCCGCGACACCCGATAAATACGCGCCGTGAACGGTGGCAGGGTATTCACGGCTGGTGGCTTCGCCCGCGAAAAATAAAACATCATCCACAGGCTCAAACAAGGCGTCATAGTCATCACCGCTGGCAAAGGGCGGAATGTGCGAATACGAACCAAACGCAAGCGGGTCTTTTCCCCAGCGAGTAATGAGAAAACCATCAGGGTCGGGGACTTCGTCACCGTAGATCACGCGCAAGGTTTTCATCGCGCCTGCAATAATTTCATCGTCTGAAAATTCTTCGATTGCGTAGCCTTTTGCGCCGCCGTGAAACGCCATCAACACAGGCTCGCCGACATAGGTTTCAAAACTCAGCCAATCGCACCACTCACCCACCTCTTCACCGACATACGAAATTGTTTCAACGCCCGCATCCCAAAACACTTTGGAAAATTTCAAATAGACTTTATTGAGCACGCCCATATCCAGGCGATTAATTGCAGATTGTTTCGATTCAGGAAGCGGCGGATCAAACCTGACCCCAGCCTGTTTCAACACCCCAAGCGGAAACGTGACAACGGCTTTATCTGCCACAAAAACACCCGACGAAGTTTGCACATCCACGCCATCTGCGCCGTAGGAAATGCCTGTCACCTGCTCGCCAAGCCGAATATCCAAACCTTTTGCCAAGCCTTCTATAATTTGATGATAACCGCCGGGGAAAACAACTTCATCGCCGCCAAACTCTTCATCTTGATCCCACTCCCAAAGCGAGAGATGATCGGGGTCTGCGCCCAACTCAAGCGCGAAGTTGCCTTGAATGACAAATTGCAATCGGCGCAAGTCTTCAGTGGAAAGATCGCGGCTGGCAATTACCTGATCAAACGCCTGCTGCAACGGCATATCATCATCGGCGCTTTCCTGCAATTGGGCAACTTCTTCGTAAATGGACTCAAACAAGTCCTGCATTTTTACATAATCTGAATCGGAAATTTCGCTTCCGTCAAAATTGAAAACAACGCCGTTGTCTTCGTTTGTGGCTACAGTTTTTACGCCGAAGTCTTTGGCAAGTTTAGCAACGGGATTCCCCTGTACGCCATGAATCCACGACGCGCCGAGATCGAGCGGCAAGCCGAGAGAAGAATCCGTCCAAATGCGCCCGCCAATGCGGTCACGCGCTTCGAGGATAATCACGCTCAACCCTTTGTCTGCGAGCGTGCGGGCGGCGGCGAGACCTGCAATGCCTGCGCCAAGGACAAGCACATCCGCTTCACGAGTCCCTGCACCAGATTGGGAAATGCCAGTTGGAACCGCGACAGGCTCCAGTGTGGAAGAGGACTGCGGGGTTTCGATCATCCCACAGGATAGTGCAATCGCGGATGCTGTTCCAATGGATGCGGCTTTCAAAAAATCACGGCGGGTAAATTTCTTTTTCATGTTTTCTCCAATAAATAAAATAGAACCAAAGCGCAAATGCCGCGCCAAGGTTGTCGAAGATTAAAACGTCAAAGATGGATGCGTGCCTGGTTGGGACAAGGGATTGGTGAAGTTCGTCTGT
>JAIFKY010000036.1 GCA_020049345.1 Anaerolinea sp. | reverse complement strand
GAGCCTGACGAGCGCGTTCTGATTTTTCTGCCTGGCGAAACGCCTGGGAGCGTGGGCGACCTGCTGCGAATGGGGCTGGAGCGCAAAGGCAGAAAACCCATCCCGTATGGCGTGGTCAAAGACCCGTTCCACGCTTTGGATGTGATGGAAAGCCAGCAAGCCGATTGTCTCGTTGGGTCGCCAACGCAGATTTTGAGTCTGGCTCGCAGATGGAAGCAGAAGAACAAAGCGCCACGCACGATTCTGCTTTCGACGGATTACGTCCCTGCGGCGATTGTCAACGTGTTGGAAAATATCTGGGGCTGTAAAGTTTTCAATCACTACGGCACGACCGAGATGGGCTTGGGCGGCGGCGTGGAATGTGAAGCGCATCGCGGCTATCACCTGCGCGAAGCGGACATGCTTTTTGAAATTGTGAATCCAGAAACGGGGGAACCTCTTCCAGATGGCGAATATGGTGAAGTCGTATTTAGCACATTGACACGACGCGGAATGCCGCTCATCCGCTACCGTATGGGAGACCGAAGCCGCTTCCTTGTGGGCGAATGTCCATGCGGGACAAAGTTGCGGACGATGGAAAAGATACGTGGGCGGTTTAGCGGATTTGTTTCTGTGGGAGATGAAACGCTGAAATTACCCGACTTCGATGAGGCGTTGTTTCCCGTTCAAGGGTTGCTGAATTTTTCGGTAACCGTATCAGGATCGGGCGGAGATGAATCGCTGCTGGTTGAGACGCAAATGCTCACAGACGAGGATTCGACCCGTGAGGTGGAACAGGCTGTCGAGTCGCTTTCATCCAAAAAGAAAATTGTGCGATGCCATTATAATCCCCATGAAGTTGGCAACCTGCTCAAGCGGGTAATTTTAGACAAGCGGAGTTAATCAACCCACCTCACCGCGCCAGTCTCTTTGGTGTCGTAGCCGCCCAAATTATTGATTTCTGCTTTTGCATGGGATGTATCGAGCCAACGCTTAAGCGCCTGAACGGATTCCAACTCCCATTTGTCGGCGGGGATGACGAGGTCGTAGCGCTCGGTGGTCAGCAATTTGAAGCCAAGCCCAAACGATAGCGCGGCGGTCTCCACTGCCAAACCCACTTCCGCCTGTCCCTTGCTGACGGCGCGCGCCACTTCGGAGTGAGTCATTTTTTCATCTTGATAACCAGCAATGCTGGATGGGTTGATGCCAGCCCGATGAAGTTGCGCATCCAGCCAAACCCGCGTGCCTGAACCCTGCTGGCGGTTGACAAAACGGATTCCTGGCTTTGCCAAATCTGTCAGGTCATTCAACCCAAGCGGATTTCCCTGTTTGAAAATCAATCCCACGCGGCGGTGCGCCAATGTCAGCAACGCCACTTTCTGCCCCGGCAACAACTTGCGGACAAACGGCTCGTTGTATGTGTCGGTGGATTCATCCCAAAGGTGACAGCCTGCAAGGTCGGCATTTTTTTCGGCCAGCGCAATCAACCCACCCAAACTTCCGCTGAAGGATAAATGCAAACTCAGTTCTGGATTGACTTCATGGTACTGCGCGGCAATCATCGCCAGCGACGGGTCGTGGCTTCCGATAAAACGTAGAACATTGGAAGGAGACGCCTCTTGCTCTGTCGAAAATGTTTTCCAGCGGTCAAGCGCCGTCCGCATGGATTGTTCGATTTCATCGGGTGTATATCCCGCTGTGATAATTTCAAGAAGAAAAGCCTCAGTGCGATTGAACAACGTCGCCTTGCGCAGCGGAGATTGATCCTGACCCGATAGATTGTCCACCACCTTGGTGCCTTTGCCCACATGGCTGATGATCAAGCCCTGATGCGCCAATTCTTGATAGGCGCGCATAATGGTTCCGGTGGTGCAATTCCATCTTTCGGTCATCTTGCGCATGGGCGGCAGTGACTCGCCGGGCTTGATGACACCCGAAAGAATTTCATTACGAATGGATTCGACAATTTGCTGATAGAGGTGGGATTGTTCCATGTTTTGAGTATAGTGTGCTGGATTGCATTTTGCAAGGAACATGTGATGAATGGATTAAATAGAGACAAATACAGTGGAGGCGTTCCCGCAAAAGATACTTGCTAAAAAACAACCCCATCATATGACAGGGTTGTTTTTTAGCAAGAAATTAGTTTGTTGAGGGGTGCAGGTTGATAATTGTTTCCATGTCGTCCTATTGGCGAGTTCCCCTTGCATTTAGTATGAGTTGTAACTGCTGCCGACGGCACCTAGAATGAACGTGGCGATAAATCCACAAATGATTAGAACTGTAATCCCAAGTCCAACATACCCTGAAATTATACCCACTCTGGCAATGCCTTCACCATTTGCGCCCGTTTGTCTAATTTGTTTTATTGCTGAATTTCCAGTGAAAACCGCCACCAGCCATCCGATGGGAGAAATTATTCCAATTACCCCGGTGCAAATATATAACACGCCGCCAGCGCCCATCGTTGCCACTGTAAGTAATGGCAGAATAACAAAATTAAAACAAGCAAGTAACAAAGCCATAAGCCACGCCAGAACACTGGATATCAAACTGGTAACTGCCATTCCGTTGGTTTGTTGCATGATATTCCTCCTGAATTTTTTTGTTGTAAAAAAATAGGTAACTGCAACGCAGTTACCTATTTTTTTACAACTTAATTTATTACGCCCAGCCTTGATTTTTGATGAAATCTGTTACGAAAGGAACAGTCGCATCTTGACCTTGATAGGCCAGGTATGCCAGATAGAACATATATAAATACACTAAAACGCCAAGACCACAAACTGCCAGCAAAACGGTTGCGATGATGCCAACGGTGAGTGACTGAACCGCATGGAATTTTATGTATGGGCGATTCTTTTTATCTTCCATAAAGAAAATAATGATCGCCACAAAGGGCCAAAGTGGGGTGATTGGCAAATAACTAAGCATTGCCCATAATTTATCGTCACTGGTTACGTCAGGTGACATTGGTGATTGAGACATGTTTTTTCCTCCGAATAAGTTTGATTTGAGTTTCCAGTATTTTACAGCCAATCCCACTATCATGCAACCAGCGTATTCACCCAAGAGTACTGTATATGCTAAAATAACCGCATGACTATTCGTGTTGTTTTCATGGGTTCTCCCGATTTTGCATTACCAAGTCTTTCTGCGCTTGCCACTGCGCAAAATTATCAACTGGTTGGCGTGATCACACAGCCTGACCGCGCTTCGGGGCGTGGTCGTGAATTGAAAGCGCCGCCTGTGAAAACCCTTGCGCTTGAATTAAAAATTCCCATCATGCAGCCGGAAAAATTACGCGCGCCTGAGAGTATGAGACAACTTCAAGAATGGAATCCCGATCTTATTGTTGTCGCGGCGTTTGGGCAAATATTGAAAAAGGATGTTCTTGATATGCCGCGTTATGGCTGTATTAATGTCCACGCTTCATTACTTCCTCGCTGGCGCGGCGCGGCGCCGATTAACGCTGCAATTTTGCATGGAGACCAGGAGATCGGTGTGACGATCATGCAAATGGATGTGGGACTCGACACAGGTCCAATGCTTGCGATGAAGTCCATCCGCGTCAGACCAGACGATACGGCTGGTTCTGTTTTACAGACATTGTCCACGCTGGGAGCGGATCTGCTGACCGAAACCCTGCCCGAATATTTTTCTGGTAATATCCAGCCTGTTTCCCAACCGACAGAAGGCGCGACCTATGCGCCCATGTTAAAGAAGGAAGATGGCTTGCTGGACTTCACACACACCGCAGTTGACTTGGAGCGGCGCGTGCGGGCAATGAATCCGTGGCCGGGGGCGTGGTTTATGTGGAATGGAAATCCGCTCAAGGTACTGCGCGTATCCACTCTAGGCGAAGATAAAGGCTTGGTTAGCGGCGCTAGGCTCACGGTTGAGGGTAGACCCGCTCTTCAATCTGCTGAAGGTGTGTTGATTTTGGATGAGGTTCAGCCTGCCGGTAAAAAGGTCATGTCGGGTAAATCTTTTCTGGCAGGTGCGCGGGATTGGTAACGTAGCGTATTCAGCCCGCAAGGGTTATATTTTCAAATCATATTTCTGGAGAAAAAATGTTCAATTCAAAAGTGTTCGTTGCCGAATTCATCGGTACCTTTGCGCTGGTGTTTGTCGGCTTGAGCGCAACTATTGTTGCTAATGGGGATTTGGTTGGCGTTGCCCTTGCATACGGGCTTACGCTGGCGGTTTTTGTATATGCCTATGGACATATTTCCGGCGCACATTTCAATCCTGCCGTGACCTTTGCTCTTGCTCTAAATGGAACCGTGAAATGGGTGCAGGCTGTGTTTTATTGGATTGCCCAGTTTGCAGGTGCAATTCTGGCAGTGTTTTTCCTAAAAACGCTTGTAGAGCCTTTAGGCGCTGATATGGGTAAATTGTTGACAAGCGGCATTTTGACCGAGTCTCAGCCCATTATGGCAA
Organism: Anaerolinea sp.; assembly: GCA_020049345.1. GTDB lineage: Bacteria > Chloroflexota > Anaerolineae > Anaerolineales > Villigracilaceae > Villigracilis. The sequence goes on along the minus strand of JAIFKY010000036.1, from coordinate 1,932 downwards.
TGGTCCTTGAAGCTATTTTGACTTTCTTCCTTGTGAATACCATTTTGTACACAATGGTTGAAGGGAAGGGCGGCGTGTTTGCAAGTTGGGCAGTTGGCGCAACGTTGGCTTTTGCAACCTTGGTTGGTTTTCTGTTTACGGGTGATGCGATAAATCCCGCACGCACATTGGCCGCCGCCATTTTTGCCGCGCCAAGCCTCACCAGCGTTTACACCTATGTGATTTATGTCTTTGGTCCATTGCTCGGCGCAACGCTGGCGGTGATTGTTTCCAATTTCTTGAATGGCACAGCGGAAGAGATTGAAGAAGATGATGAAGATGATGTAGTGGAAAGCGCGGAAGAAGGCGCATAATAAGCGGGAAGTAACGAGTGAAAAGTAAAGCAGTTTCTGTCAACTTGGCGGGAACTGCTTTTTTTATTTTTGTCCCTTTACCGTACACACAACCTGAAAAGTCAGACCCTAAGGATTGTTTAATAATCCCGCTTTTTGACCACAAAGGCACGAAGTCTCAAAGACTCGAAGGGAAAACCTTTGTGGCTTTGTGTCTTGGTGACTTCGTGGTGAATTTATTAAACAGTTTCTAAAGGTTTTTCGATACAGCAGAAGTCCAGTTTGTAAAAAAACTTTAGGGTCTCTTCTGTAAATCAAATGTATGGTAAAAAATTTTTGTCATCCACAAAATCTATGCTAAAATTTACGCCCTTTGTAAGTTTTGGAGAAAAATTATGCAAGACGAATTGCCCGTTGTAGATCAAGTTCAAAATATTCCTTTAAGCGATGCGATTGCCATGCGCCGCACCTTTGCCATTATTTCTCATCCTGATGCAGGCAAGACCACGCTAACCGAAAAACTTCTTTTATACGGTAACGCCATTGAACTGGCTGGCAATGTCCGCGCGCGCCGCAATCAACGCTCGACCACCTCAGACTGGATGGAGATGGAGCGTGAGCGCGGCATTTCGATTACCTCCACTATTTTGCAATTTCCTTATCAGGAATATATCGTCAATCTATTGGATACGCCCGGACATCAGGATTTTTCCGAAGACACGTACCGAACTTTATCCGCGGTGGACAGCGCGGTGATGGTGATCGACGCCGCCAAGGGCATCGAACCGCAAACGCTGAAATTATTTGAAGTCTGTCGCAAGCGCGGCATTCCTATTTTTACATTCATCAACAAAATGGACAGACCCGCCCGCGATCCGCTGGAGTTGTTGGACGAGATCAAAAAGGTGCTGGGCATGGAACCCATCCCGATGAATTGGCCCATCGGCGACGGACCAGACTTCCGCGGCGTGTATGACCGCGCATCCGAAGGTGTTTATTTATTCGAGCGCACCGAACGCAACGAGCGCATGGCTCCCGAAGTGTTTATGTCTCTCGATCAACTTGCTGAAAATAAAACTTTATCCCAGAGACGGTTTGATGAACTGGCGGAGAGCATTCATCTTTTGGATGAGGTGGGCGTTGTCTTTGACCACGAAAGTGTGTTGAATGAAAAACAAACCCCCGTATTTTTTGGGAGCGCGGTCACGAATTTTGGCGTGCGGCTGTTCCTCGATACTTTCGTGAAGTATGCTCCGCAGCCTCAGCCGTACCAAAGTGACGCGGGTGAAATCTCTCCAACTGCGCCGGATTTTTCAGGATTTATTTTCAAAATCCAAGCCAACATGAATCCCAAGCATCGTGACAGCGTGGCATTTTTGCGGATTTGTTCGGGACGTTTCGAGCGCGGCATGAGCCTTGTGCATACCCAAAGCGGAAAGACTCTGCGGTTATTACGTCCGTACAAACCTTTTGCCAACGAACGCGAGATTTTGGATGAGGCGTTCCCCGGCGATGTGCTGGGTATTCCGAATAACGGTGACTTTGCCATTGGCGATACGCTTTGTTCTGGCAACGCAATTCAATTTGCATCCATTCCGCG
>JAIFKY010000279.1 GCA_020049345.1 Anaerolinea sp. | reverse complement strand
TGCTCCGTCTCGGAACATGTTAAGGCTGGAGAAAGTTATCTCGAAGCAGCGCGGCGTGGCATGAAAGAAGAAATGGGCGTGGATGTGCTTGAAATCAAGCCGCTCGTAAAATTCAGGATGAATTACGGTACGAATGACAACGAAATTAGCACGCTGTACGAAGGCACAGTTGACCCTGCCAAAGTCAGATTTGATCCGGTTGAAATTGAATCAATCAATTATTACAGTCTCAATGAGTTACAGGAATTGATCGCAGCCGGCAACATAAAATTCTGCGGCTGGTTTGTGGAATTATTGAATTGGTATTCGGGAAAACCAGCAAAAATGGACTTTATTTCAACCAAATAACTTTGCTGTTCAACACCTTTGCCAATTTTGTAGCGCGGGATGGCATCCCGCGTATGGGATTGAATTCAACTTTTTTGCCGTATCTGGCGGGCGGATTGACAATCCGCCCCACGAAAACCAAGTTTATGAAATTTGGCGAAGGTATTGCTGTTAACAAGGGTATTAAATGAAAATCTCTGGAATTTTACTGCGGGCATCCATCCTGCTAACTTTATTTGCCTGCGGTGCGAAAGGGGAAATACATACAGATCAAGAAACTCCAAACACACCAGCAGCACCCAATTTACAAATTGATTCTGACTACAGCCAAGCCAATCAGCAAGTGGATGATTTCTTTGCTGGCTTCACCGACGAAAACACCCCTGGCGGCGCGGTCATTATTTTGCATGACGGCGAAATAATATATCAATCGGCTTACGGAGTTTCAAATCTGAAAGATGGATCCGTCCTCACCATCGATCACATCTTTCACATCGCCTCGGTTGGCAAACAAATGACAGCCCTCGGCATCATGATCTTGGAACAGGAAGGAAAATTAAAGTATGATGATCCAGCGGGGAATTACGTGCCAGAAGTAAAACACTTTGGCGATGAATTCACCATTCGCCGCCTGCTCACTCATACATCAGGCTTGCCAGATTACGATGACGCCATGCAGGAAGCCCTGTATGCGCGTGCAGATGAACCAACTAATGAAGATCTAATCGCCGTACTCTCTGAAATGGACTCGTTACCCTCCCCATCCGGCGACGCATTTGAATACAGCAATCCCGGGTACGACCTTCTCGCCGTCGTTATTGAAAGAGTCTCAGGGCAAACATTCCCCAATTTTATGCAAGCCCGCATCTTTGACCCGCTCGGCATGACACACACATTTTCATTGCCCAATGCAGAACGCCGCGCCGATCCAATGGTTGCCATCAGCTACACAGGCGAAAGCGGAAAGCCCGAAGCCTATCCCAGCGACGCTCTTGATAACCTGTACGGCTCAGGCTCCATCTACACCACCATCGGCGACATGGCGCTTTACGATGAAGCGCTTTACACAAATCAATTCGTACCTCGCCCCGCGCTTGAAGAAGCATTTCAACCTGTCGAATTAAATGATGGAAACACAGAACCTTATGGTTTCGGATGGGAACTTGAAAAATGGAACGGGGAAGATTACGTGGCGCACTCCGGCGCATGGCTGGGTTTTAATTCCGACTATGTGCGCTTCCTTAAACGGCATTTCTCGGTAATCGTCCTGCTCAACCGAGATTATGACTATCCCGACGATCCGCGCATTGCCCTGAAAATTGCAGAGTTTTATTTAAAATAGATAACTTACAAGATTGAAAACACATCATCAAACCATTACACGTATAATCTACACACCCAAAAGAGCGGGATATTCTACAAAAAACGGAAAGTCTGCAACCCAATGAGCAAAGAATTCTTCGACGCCATCAAACAAGGAAACCTGGATGAAGTTGAGCGCCTCCTTTCCCTAACCCCCAGCCTGATCTACGAAAGAGAATCTGGTCTCAGCCCGGTATTGATCGCCGCCTACAGCCAAAAGCCTGAAATTGCAGACTTCCTCACAGAAAAAACAGGAAGCCTCAGCATTTATGAATCTGCCGCAATTGGAAAAACCAACCAAGTCGCGCGCCACCTTGCGCGTGATCCATTGCTGGTCAACGCCTACTCTTGTGACGGGTATCAACCCCTTGGACTGGCTTCTTATTTTGGTCATTGCGAAACAGCAGAATATCTCATCAAAGCAGGCGCAGTAGTTAACTCTCCGTCCAAAAGTTCAATTGGCGCCCCTCCAATCCTATTGGCAGCGGCGGCGGGACACGCCGAAATTATCCTGCTCCTGCTTAAGTACAACGCAAATCCAAACGCCCGCGAAAGCAACGGTTACACACCCCTTCACGTTGCCGCCCAGAACGGGAACACGCAAATAATCCGCTCATTGTTGTACAACGGAGCAGATATGACCCTTTGTAGTCATCAGGGAGAATTGCCAATAGACCTTGCCATTGTGGGAGGGCACGCAGAAGCGGCGACGCTTTTCAAAGAAGGAATTACGCGACGTTTCAAAGCATTTCGCCTGACTCCCGAAAAAATATAAATTGCAACTTTCCAGAAGTAGAAACGTATACCTACACTGGAAAGTTTTTTTTCTAAAGGAGAATCCATGAAAACCACATATAAATTTATTTCCATTTTTTCCCTCATAGCCATTCTGGCGCTGACGCTTGCCACACCCGCGCAAGCCTTTGATGGCCGCGCAGGCGACGACATTGAGATCAAAGCCGGCGAAGTCATCGAAGACGACGTTTACATCACCGCCAACAATTTCGTGCTGGAAGGAACCATCAAAGGCGATCTGGTCATATTTGCTCAGACCGTCACCATCAATGGCACGATAGAAGGCGACCTAATCGCCGCCGGACAAACCATCATCATCAACGGCACAGTCACCGATGACGCCCGGATTGCAGGCGCCCTGCTTGAAATCAGCAAAACCGCTGTCATCGGCGGAGATGTCGTTGCTGGAAGCGCAAGCCTTGAAACGCAAGACGGCAGTGTCGTTGAAGGCGATCTGGTTGTGGGAGCGGGACAAACCCTGCTGGCAGGCAACATCAACGGCGATTTGCAGGCAGGCACTGGCGCACTGGAATTAAGTGGTGAAATTGGCGGAAATGTTAATGCCCAAGTCGGCGACCCCGAAGCCGGCGGTCCTACTCCTTCCATGTACATGCCGCAATCTGATATTAATTTCCCGACCGTCAAACCTGGTTTCACCATTGCAGAGGGCGCAAAGATCAAAGGCAACCTTGTATATACCCAATCCAAAGAAATCAAGTTTCCTGCAAACGCAGTCAGCGGAAAAATTACCCGAACCGAACCGGTCGTTGATCCGGCCGAACAAAAAGTTGAGCCCACCCCAGCGCAAGCCGCAATGACCTGGACATTCGATCTTTTCCGCTCAATTATCACCCTCGTTATTTTTGGCTTGCTCTTAGGCTGGCTGGCGCCCATGTTCATTAAAGCCCTCATGGAAAAAGCGCAAACCCAACCCGCCGCATCCCTCGGCTGGGGTCTGGTGGCATACGCAACATTTTTCTTCGCCATCCTCGTGGTCTTTGTCGCAACCATCGCTGGCGGCATATTCTTTGGCGTGCTCACACTTGGCAAATTAAGCGGCACAATTGCCTGGGTCGGAACCCTTGCCCTCTTTATCATGGTCGCTGGCTTCGCACTGATCACCGCATTCCTGACCAAAATTGTCGTAGCATGGCTGGGCGGAAAGTTGATCCTGGCCAGTATCAAGCCTGAACTGGCCGAACATAAATTCCTCCCTCTCATTATCGGCGTAGTCATCGTATCCCTGCTCGTTGCGATTCCCTATATTGGCTGGCTTTTTGGTCTGGTCATCATGTTCTTCGGACTCGGCGCGCTTTGGATTTGGGGACGCGATCTCTGGCAGGCGCGCAAAGTTACTGCATAAAAACCACACATTCCATGCTCAATAAAAAGACCGAGGACTCACATCCTCGGTCTTTTTATTTTGACAACTCTAGTATAATTTCGCCCATGTTAAATCCAGAGCAAATAGAAGCCAAACTCGACCGTATTCTCTTAAAGGTACAAAAGCCTGGCCGCTATGTCGGCGGCGAACTCAACAGCGCCACTAAAGACTGGGACAAGGTACAAACCCGGGTCGCCTTTATCTTCCCCGATGTCTACGATATCGGCATTTCAAATGTTGGGTTAAAAATCCTCTACGACCAGATCAATCAACGCGAAGATGCGCTTGCCGAACGCGCCTACGCGCCCTGGGTGGATATGGAAGCGTTAATGCGCGAACACGAAATTCCACTTTACGCGCTCGAATCAAAACACCCCCTGGCCTGTTTCGACCTCATTGGCTTTACCCTACCCTACGAGACTCTCTACACAAACACCCTCAACATGCTAGACCTCGCAGGTATTCCTGTCCGCTCGGCTGACCGCAACGAGACTCACCCCATTATCATCGCCGGCGGGCATTCAGCCACCAACCCTGAACCCATGCACGCGTTCATTGATGCGTTTGCAATCGGAGAGGGCGAAGAAGTCATTCATGATATTGTCAACACAATACAAAGAGTCAAAGGTCAAAAGTCAAAAGTCGAGGGCGACCTTCGACCTTCGACTTTTGACCGTAACGACCTGCTGCTTGCACTTGCACAAATCCCCGGCGTTTACGTCCCCCAGTTTTACAAAACGACTTACCTCGAAGACGGAACCGTAGCCCAAACCTTGCCGACTACGCCCGAAGCGCCCAAAGTAGTCAATAAGCGCATCGTGGCAAAACTGCTGCCGCCGCCCCTTAAATTCATCGTGCCAAACATTGAGGTTGTTCACAACCGTGTCTCAGTGGAAATTATGCGCGGATGCACTCGCGGATGTAGATTCTGTCAGGCGGGTATGATCACCCGTCCCGTAAGAGAAAGAAACGTGCAAGAGATTGTAGATGCCGCCGATGCCGCAGTCCGCTCGACAGGATTTGAAGAACTCGCGTTGATGTCGCTTTCCTCCTCTGACTACACGTATGTCAACGAGTTGGTGGATGCGATCAGCAAGCGATTTGAAGGACGCAAACTAACCGTTGCCCTCCCCTCCCTGCGAATCGAATCTGTTTCAATTGACTTGATGGACAAATTAAAACAGCACCGCTCCGGCGGATTCACACTTGCCCCCGAAGCCGCCAGCGAACGAATGCGCCGCATCATCAATAAATTTATTCCCGACGAAGAGATCATCAACACCACGCGCGATATTTACAGCCGGGGCTGGACAACGATCAAGTTATATTTCATGATCGGACATCCCAGCGAAACAATTGAAGATGTGCAGGCAATTGTAGATTTATCCAAACTGGTAATTGCCGAAGGACGCAAAGCAGCCGGCTGGAGGGTAAAACTAAACGTCGGCGTCAGCACCTTTGTGCCAAAACCGCAGACCCCGTTTCAATGGGTTGCCTGCGACACACGCGAAAATATTCTGGAAAAACAGGCTTTGCTCAAACGCCAATTAATGAAAGACAAAAACATAAAATTGAGTTGGACCAAACCCGAAGATACCCTGCTCGAAGCCTGGCTGACACGCGGCGACCGCAGAATGGCTGAGGTCGTTTACACAGCCTGGAAAAACGGCGCAAAATTCGACGCCTGGGACGAAGCAAAAAAACAAGAGGCTTGGTTGAACGCCTTTGAAGAGCACGGACTCGACCCCGCATTTTATACACACCGCCAGCGCCGCATGGATGAAGTCTTTCCGTGGGAACACATCACCGCCGCTGTTCGCAAGAACTTTCTGTTTCAAGATTTCAGACAATCGCTCGAAGGGCAAATCCGCGTGGATTGCCGTTTGAATTGTTACGCGTGCGGCATCCTGCCAACCTTTGCCAACCTCCGCCGCGAAAATCCAGGCGATGCATGGAAATGCCCTGAAGTGAAAAGTCCGATGAAAGTAAAAAGCGAGAAGTTAGAAGTGTCCAGCGAGCAGTCAGCGGTGGGCGGTAATTTTTGCGAGTTCAATTGGTGAAAAATCCGTATGAATAAAATCATCTTTCTTCCCCGCTTGCAACGCGAACGGGATCAATTTGAAACCCTGCTCAATCAAGTCGGCTTTACGCGCCAGATGACCATGGCGGGCGTTCTTGGAAACTTATCGATCAAAGACTTGCTGGCTGATGTCCTGACACGCGAACAATTCATTGCTGACCGCTTGAATGAAGTGTTACATGGTGAACATTATTGGGCAAGCGCCTCGCACACCGCGCTCGAAAACTTTCAAAAAGATAACGGCTACCCAGACTATGAATCTCCGCTGCTTGAAAAAGAAAATATCAATCACCTTGTGATCTATAAATATAAAAACATTGGCTTGGATGATATTGTAGAGCAGGAAATTGCGGCGTATGCCAACATCCTATCAGCCATGATAAAAATAAACCACAACCAATGCCTTGACCACG
>JAIFKY010000196.1 GCA_020049345.1 Anaerolinea sp. | reverse complement strand
CAGTCTGGTCTTCAACTTGCTAAATTGGAGCAACGCTGGGCAAATCTCTCGCCCAACTGATCTCATAGCAAGTTATGCGGTACTGCGAAAATTCATTTTACCCCCGCACCTATGGCTCATTTTTTTCAAGGGGATGAGTATGATTATAATAACTTTGTCACGGTTGACCCAGCGACTAATATGGCATATGTTTATCTGGGAGACAGCCAAACGCTCAAGGCATATCAATTAAATCCATGAAGTAATATTTGACAGGAATTGAAATTTTTATATGATGACTGAGATACTTGCATTAATTCCCGCGCGTGGCGGCTCAAAAGGAATTCCGCGCAAAAATATTCGTTTATTCGCCGGCTATCCGTTGATCGCCTGGAGTATTGCCGCCGCCAAACAATCGGAGTTGGTCACGCGCATCATTGTCTCAACAGATGATGAAGAGATCGCTGAAGTTGCTCGCGAGTGGGGAGCAGAGACTCCCTTCCTGCGTCCTGCTGAATTGGCACAGGACAAAACCACCGACCTGCCCGTTTTTGAACATGCCCTAAAATGGCTCGAAGATGTGGAAGGCTACCGCCCGGATGTGATCGTGCAGTTGCGTCCTACGTCACCCATCCGCCCGCACACAATGCTGGATGATGCCATCCGTATTCTGCTTGAACATGAGGACGCAGATTGCGTGCGCGGTGTTGTGCCTGCCGCGCAAAACCCATTCAAAATGTGGCGCTTCAACGGCGAACGCAAACCCTTGAATCCATTGCTTGCAGTGGAAGGCATCCCCGAACCGTATAACGCGCCGCGCCAAATTCTGCCACCCGTTTACTGGCAAACCGGTCACGTTGACGCGATCCGTGATGCGACCATCACGCAAAAAAAATCTCTGACCGGCGATGTTATTTATCCATTGTTGATCGATCCGAAATATACAGTGGATATTGACACACTCCCCGATTGGGCAAAGTACGAAGCGCTGGTCTATAGTGGATTGGAAATGGTCTCGCCGGGCAAATCGCTCCGCGCCATGCCCGAAACGATCAAGTTAATCCTCTGCGACTTTGACGGTGTGATAACGGATAACCTGGTCATCACCGATCAGGATGGAAAAGAATCGGTCGTCGCTTCGCGCAGTGACAGTATGCACATTAAGAAATTACGCGAAATGGGAATTGAGTTGATGATCCTCTCTTCAGAGCCGAACCCTGTTGTGCTGGCTCGCGCGAAAAAGATGGGAATTGAGGCTATGCACGGAATCGGGATGCAGGACAAGGGACGCGCGATGCGCGAAGTCCTCAAACAGAAAAATCTCAAAGCGGAAAATGTCATCTACGTTGGCAATGACCTGAATGATCTGCCCTGCTTTGAAGTTGGCGGCTGGAATGTGGCAGTCGCAGACGCCTACCCCGAAGTGATTCGCGCGGCTGACTATGTGCTGACAAAAAACGGCGGTCATGGCGCGATCCGCGAACTGTGTGAAATCGTTTTATCGCATATTAAATAAAATTACCAATTACCAATTACCAATTACCAATTACCAATTACCAATTACCAATTACATATATTGGTAAAACTTTAAGGAGATAATATGACTCGTGAAATTAAATTTGGAAATCGAATGATGGGTGATGGACACCCTGCTTATGTCATCGCAGAGGTGGGGATTAACCACAATGGCGACTTGAATGTCGCAAAGAAAATCATTGACGCCGCCGCTCACGCTGGCGCGGATGCGGTGAAATTCCAAAAGCGCACACCCGAAGTGTGTACGCCGCTGGATCAACAAAAGCAAATGCGCGAAACGCCCTGGGGCTACATCTCATATCTTGATTATCGTTACAAGGTTGAATTCAACGAAGAACAATATCGCGAGATTGACCGCCATTGCAAGGAAAAAGGCATTGACTGGATGGTTTCGGTCTGGGACGAGCCTTCGGTGGATTTCATGGAGAAATTTGAAACTCCCGCATACAAAGTCCCTTCGGCTTCGCTTACCGATAAAAACTTGTTGAAGCATGTCCGCAAAACGGGCAAGCCGATTATTATTTCAACAGGCATGTCCACGATGGATGAAATTCACAAAGGTGTGAACGCTGTCGGCGAAGACAACCTTGTCATCATGCACTGCACCAGCACCTATCCATGCGAACCCGAAGAACTGAATCTTCGCATGATCGAAACGCTTCGCAGGGAATTTCCAAACAACCCCATTGGTTATTCGGGTCATGAAGTTGGGCTTGTGCCTTCGGCGGTGGCCATTGCGCTCGGCGCAACTTCCATCGAACGCCACATCACCCTCGATCGCGCCATGTGGGGCAGTGATCAGGCGGCTTCCGTTGAACCAGGCGGCTTTGAGCGTTTGGTGAAATACATCCGCGTGATAGAGGCGGGGTTGGGTGATGGCGTGAAGAAAGTTTACGAATCTGAAAAAAGCTCGCTGAAGAAACTCCGCCGCGTTGTAAATGAATAAAAGGAATTACTAATTACCAATTACGAAATATGTAATTGGTAATTAGTAATTGTGTTTCAATGAAATTAACTCAACAAATTCGACATGCTCTCAGACCCGCAGGGAAAACCGCCCAAGCCATTTGGCGATGGAAGCGGGTATCTTTTAATGATGCGCCGCCCATCTTTGGCAACTCCAAGCCCAAGAGCGGATCGCATTTGTTGTTGCAAATCCTCAACGGATTCACGCAGATCATGCCCTACCGTTATGTGGATGCTGACCCGATTCGGACGATAAAAAAGGACGGCGGACGACGGACGGCGGACGATGTTGCTACCGATTTGCAAAACATTCCGCATGGAGTGATCGGCTGGGGATATTTGGAAGCGACAAAGGAAAACGCATCTTTCTTAACTGCGGCTGGGCGCGTCAACTATTTCATTTATCGCGACCCGAGAGATATGCTTGTTTCACAAGTCTTCTTCGCGACTGATATGCACGGTGAACATGGGATGCATGACTACTACAACTCCCTGCCGGATTTCGGCGCGCGGTTGAATGTTGCCATCACAGGCATTGACCGCGACGGGCTGAAAATGGTCAGCGTGAAGCAAAGATACGAAGGCGTCTTTCAATGGCTTGAACAAAAAAATACAATGTGCATCCGTTTTGAAGATTTGATCAATAACCGCGATGTCACGCTCAACGCCATGCTCGATGAAGTGGAAAAGACCGGCTACAAAATTCCAACTCCGCGCGCGAAGGCGCTGTCGATTTTAATCGAAGCAATTCAGCCGAAGAAGAGTCACACCTTCCGCTCAGGTAAGACGGGCGGCTGGCGTCAGCATTTCAGCGAAGAACATAAATCCTTGTTCAAGGATGTCGCGGGAGATTTATTGGTCAGGTTGGGGTACGAAAGCAATAACGATTGGTGATGAGAGAATGACTTGTCGCGTGTTTCGTGTTCCGTTTGAAGGCTTACCGCTACGGGACACGGAACACCTTACCATTTGCAAGGCTCAACTGAAATGAAAAACACCTAATGGAGTGTTTCTTAAAGGCTTTTTACCACTGAGATCACGAAGATCACTGAGAAAAAAACTATTAAAAATCTCTGTGACCTCTGTGTTCTCTGTGGTTAATGCTCTTTTCTCGTACAAACTTGGAATTAAGAAACACTCTCCAAATCTTTTATCAAGCCTGCTAGATTAGCCGCTTCCGGCACGCGAAAGTTGCTTTTTGCTTTGGGGTTATAATCTTTTATTATGAAAAAAATCCGCATATTCCTGCTTGTTCTCAGCGTGCTGGCTTTCTTTTCAGCGGTGCGCGCGCAAAGTAATGAACCGCTGGCGCTTGTCATGACCGTTGATGGTCCCATCATGCCGCCGATGCTGGAATATATTAGACGTGGGATAGAAACAGCCGATCAGCGTAACGCGGAAGTTCTCATTATCCAATTAAATACGCCCGGTGGCAGCGTGGAAACCATGCTGGAGATCATTCAGGTGATGCGCGCCAGCACAGTGCCGGTCGTGGTGTATGTTTCGCCCAATGATGCCATTGCAGGCAGCGCCGGCGCGTTGATCACGATGGCGGGACATGCTTCTGCGATGGCGCCCAAAACAGCCATTGGCGCATCAAGCCCAATTGACAGCAGTGGCGAGGATATTGAAACCACGCTGGAGACAAAGATTAAGGAAATTTTGAAGGCGCGTGTCCGCACATTAACAGAAGGACGCGGCGCGAAAGCCACTCAACTTGCCGAAGCGATGGTTGAAGATGCAAAAGCAGTCACAGCCAAAGAAGCCTTGGATGCAAAACTGATTGACTTTATTTCTGACGATACCGAAGACCTGTTGCAATCCCTTAACGGCTTCACCGTTCAAATGGACGATGGCGAGCGCACACTTAACACCGGGGATATTCGCGTGGAAAATTTGAACATCAGTTTTATCGAACAACTATTGTTGATGCTGACCGATCCAAATATTTCATTCCTTTTACTGGCTGTTGGCGTGCAGGGTATTTTGATCGAAATCTCCAGCCCCGGCGGTTGGTTTGCGGGTTTTGTCGGTGCAACCTGCCTGACGCTGGCAGTCTACGGTATGGGTGTGCTGACCGTTAACTGGTTTGGCATCATTTTTCTGATCATCGCTTTTGTGTTGTTTATTCTTGATATTAAAGCGCCCACGCATGGCGCGCTGACCACGGCGGGCGTGGCATCTTTTATTGTTGGCGCGCTGGTATTGTTCAACTCACCGGGCACACCGCAATTTCAGCGTGTGTCGGTTCCGCTGGTGATCGGCATGGGAATTTTCCTCGGCTTGTTATTCTTTGGAATTCTGCTGATTGCATTGCGCGCGCAGCATCGTCCGATCCAAACTGGAAGTGAGTCGCTGCTTGGGAAAACAGGATCAGCCCGAACGACGGTGGACGCTGCGGGACAAGTCCAGGTGGAAAGCGAATTGTGGAGCGCGGAAAAATCCGCCGAGTCAGAATCAATCGGTAAGGGAGACCTTGTCGAAGTTGTCGAAGTACGCGGATTGAGATTAATTGTGAAGAAAAAGTAGGGGCAGGTCTACTTGCCCAAATAAAAGGAAACCCCATGGCTGTTACACCAACGAGAGACAGAGTCTCCACCCAAACAGAAAAACGCCCACAGCGCCGCCCAGATTGGATCAAAGTCCGCGCGCCTTCGGGTGAGACGTTTGAACAATTACAGGTATTAATGCGCTCGAAAGAATTGCATACGGTATGTGAAGAAGCGATGTGTCCGAACCTCGGCGAGTGCTGGGGCAGTGGCACCGCGACATTTTTGATGCTCGGCGATGTTTGCACACGCACCTGCGCCTTCTGTGACATCAAACACGGCAAGCCCGCACTGCTGGATTGGGGCGAAGCAGAGCGCGTGGCGCAAGCCGTAAAATCAATGGAGTTGAAGCACGCGGTGATCACATCCGTTAACCGCGATGAACGCCGTGATGGCGGCGCGCCAATTTTCGCGATGGTGATTCGGCGCATTCGCGAATTGTTGCGCGGCTGTTCGATTGAAGTGCTGATCCCCGATTTCAAAGGCAGTATCGAAGCCTTGAAAATTGTAATGGATGCGCGTCCTGAGATTTTGAATCACAATGTCGAAACCGTGCCGCGTTTGTTTAAGTCTGTGCAACCGCAGGACAATTACGAATGGGCGGCGGCGACCTTATCCAATGCCAAGAAACTTGATCCCGAAGTGCTGACCAAATCAGGCATCATGCTGGGGCTTGGCGAAACGATGGATGAAGTGAAACAAGTAATGCGTGATCAGCGCAGTTGGGGCGTGGATATTTTGACCATCGGTCAATATTTACAGCCGAGCAAGAAGCACCTGGCAATGGAACGCTATTACACGATGGAGGAATTTGCCGAACTACGCGAATTCGGAAAAGAGATTGGCTTCAAGTGGGTTGAGTCAAATCCGCTGGTGAGGTCTTCGTACCATGCCGCAGAACAGGTTCGCGCGCTGAGTGTGGTGCATCGGAAATTGTACGGAGAAAGAGCGATTGAGTAAGTTGGTTGGGAATTAGAAATCCCTCTCGTCAGTGAATGGCGGAGGGATTTTTGTTTTATGGATTGGCGCATTTTTTTTACCTTTTTTCTCCATGCAGAATACGTCATTTTGATATAATAAGTGTGATAAATTCCACAAACAAAATCGGAGGTTTTACATGACAAGCACACTCGATAATATGAAGGATGCATTCGCTGGCGAAAGTCAGGCAAATCAAAAATATCGCGCTTTCGCCAAAAAGGCGGAGCAGGATGGCTTTGCCAATGTTGCGCGGTTGTTCCGCACCGCCGCTGAAGCAGAACGGATTCATGCCGAAGGGCATCTTAAATCCATGGATGGAGTTGGCACGACAGCCGAAAACCTGCAAGCTGCCATTGCTGGAGAAACATACGAAACAGAAGTTATGTATCCTCCCATGTTCAAACAGGCGGAAGAGGAAGGTCATAAATCCAAGCGCATGTTTGGCTATGCTTTGGAAGCAGAGGCTGTTCATGCCAAACTATATCAACTGGCTTTGGAGGCTGTCTACCTTTGCCCGATCTGCGGTTACATTGAATTTGGCAAGCCGACAGACGCCTGTCCGGTTTGCGGCACAAAGCCGGAGAAGTTCGTTCAAGTTTAGCATGTTGAAGTTGGGGAAATGCGGCAAATGATTAAAAACATCCCGTCAAGTTGGCGGGGTGTTTTTTGTTGTTTTCGTTTAGGAATAAGATATATAATTTGGGCGCGTTTCATTTGAGTTGAAGGAAACACGTTGCAGGCGCAACTGAAATGGACTGCACCCATATAATTTCGTAAGGATCATACGTCCATGAGTGTCATTGAAACAGAACGTTTAATTCTCCGCAGGTTATCCGCGGAAGATGCCGGTTTTATTCTGGATTTGTTAAACCAGCCCTCGTTTATTCATTTCATTGGAGATCGTGGCGTTAGGAATCTTGAAGATGCAAGGCAGTATATTTTAAAGGGAGCAGTTACCAGTTATGAAAGATTTGGCTTTGGCTTGTATTTAACCCTGCTAAAAGAGGATCAAGTTCCAAT
>JAIFKY010000008.1 GCA_020049345.1 Anaerolinea sp. | reverse complement strand
GGTCGATAGAGTCGGTGCGCGGAATCATGGATGGCACACTCCAGCCCACCGTGTGGAGTCCCGCTTCCTCCATCTACATCCCCGTTGCCAATGCCGAGTGGAAAAAATCCCATGCCGATGATTTGGTCACAGGTTCGCCAAACGATTTGGTTCTAAGCCCTGTTGTGATTGCCATGTGGCGCCCGATGGCGCAAGCGCTGGGCTGGCCCGACAAAGCGCTCGGATGGGAAGACATCGCGGCACTTGCCACCTCAGAAGAAGGCTGGACGGAGTACGGACATCCCGAATGGGGAGCGTTCAAGTTCGGGCACACGCATCCATCCTACAGCAACAGCGGAATCGTCTCCATCATCGCGGAAACCTACGCGGGCTTGGGCAAACAGCGCGGACTGACCGAAGCCGATTTGAAATCGCCCGAACTCAAAGAATTCATGCTCGGCGTGGAAAGTAGTGTCATTCACTACGGAACCAGCACAGGCTTTTTCGGTGAGCGCATGTTCGAGCGCGGACCTTCGTACCTGAGCGCGGCGGTTCTGTACGAAAACCTGATCGTGGCGCAGGAGACCAAACGCCTCGGCGGGCAGTCATCGCAAATCCCCGTGGTAGCGATTTACCCAAAGGAAGGCACGTTCTGGTCGAACCATCCGTACGCGGTGTTGAATGCGCCCTGGGTCACGCCCGAACAAAAAGAGGCGGCGGGATTGTTCGAGACTTTTCTGCTCGACAAGCCGCAACAATTAAAGGCGCTCGAATATGGCTTCCGTCCCGCCGACCCATCCATCCCGTTGAACTCGCCGCTCAACGCCGAACATGGCGTGGACACGACGCAGCCGAAGACCATTCTTGAAATTCCAAGCGCAGCAGTCATCACGGGCATTGAAACTGTGTGGCGTGAAAATAAAAAACCTGTGGATTTGGTGGTGGTGATGGATATTTCAGGCAGTATGCGCGGCGACAAGATCACGTCGGCGCGTTCGAGCCTGATGCAGTTTGTGGGAAAACTGGATGAACAAGACCGTCTGAAAATTGACCTGTTCAACGACCAAATTTCGACTCTGACCCCGCTCACACCGATTGGCGAAAAACGCCAGCAGGTGATCGACAGCGTTTCGGGAATCTTCGAGCAGAACAACACCAGTTTGTACGACGCTGTTCTTCATGCCTATGATGGGTTGGAAACCGAAGGCGACCCAAAGCACATCCGCGCGATTGTGATTTTGAGCGATGGCGAAGATACCGCTTCGGTTGCCACGCTGGAGGAAGTGATTCAAAAAGTGCAGGCTTCAGAAGAGGAAGGCGGCAACGCCATCAAGGTATTCACCATTGCCTTTGGGGATGACGCGAACGCCGACATCCTGAAACAGATTGCTGAACCAGGCGGCGGAAAGCAATACAACAGTTCGCCTGAGACGATTCAAAAAATCTATGATGAGATTGCGACTTTCTTCTAACCCAACATGACAAACCGCTCACCTTTTCTCTCCGCTCTTTTCCATCCATTGAATCTGTCCATGCTGGCGCTGACGGCTGCCGCTGGACTGTGTTCGGCTTGGTGGCTGGCTCCCATTGGGTCATAATTGTTTCGCGTGATCCAGGATTGCGAATCAACTTCACCCGCCAATCGCGCGAGCCGCTCTCGCAACGCTTCCAAACCCGTTTTGATCGCCTCGACCGCGCGCGCGTTTCCATCTTCAATTCCTTGCAAGGCGTCTCGCCTGCATTCCGCAAAAGAATCCAACCCGTGCAGGATACGCTGGATGAACTGGCGGAGCACTCCTATCAACTCTGCCTGAACATGACAGCAATGGACAACAACTTCTACATCCAGAAGCTCTCGAACAATTTCGACGCCGACATTGAAACCATGCAGAGCAACCTTGTCGTGGCGACAAACGACCGCGATAAAAAGGAATTCGAGGAGACGCTCAAATCATTGCAGGCGCGCAAAGCGCAACTGAAAAGTGTGGAGACACTGCTTTCCCGCTTCGAGGCGCAATTGACGGGTACGAACAATGCCGTGGACAGCGTGGTGACAAACATCGCCAGCCTCAAAGGGCGCGACGCAAAACAGATCGAAGGAAAAATCCCACCGCTGCTGCAAGTCCTGCAAACCGAGCAGGAGGAATTGCGGCAGTTCGACGCTGAGATGGAGAAAACATCACTTTGAGGTTTTGTAATATGAACTGTGCTGACTACCTGGCTGATCCACCCAGATAAAATAAGTAACGCTGTTCATTTTGTGACATGCGTGGACAATTGTCTCGGATTTTAACAAATCCCATAAATTGCCGACCTTTATCTATGACCCAAAACATGCGCTCTACCGCATGTTTTCTATTTTTTGATTGAGTCAATTTACAGTTTTCTCAGGCGTTGGCGCATAAATTAATGGGTTATTAACTTCCACCTCAAAAAAATCATATAGATCGGCGTGTATTCGCCTGAGCTTTTCTGTGTTCATCTTCTCCACCTTGCGGTCATAAGTCAAGTAGCCGTTGATCTCGATTTCCACATCCGTTGTTTGAGTATAGACTGCTGCTGCCAGTCCCTGCGGAATGAGCGGCTTGAGTTCTTTTTCGAGCAAAGCCAAATAAGCATCTGTCAACGTTTTGGATGTTTCATAAAAACGATAGCCAAATTTTTTGTTTTCATCCCACACATTCCCCGATATTTTCAGGCTGTAGCCGCCGAACTCTGAAACCACAAAGGCGCGCCCATCTTGTTTGGGGCGTTTCAGTTTTTTGAAATACACATGCTTGCTTTGAAAATCCCCGCTACCCTGATCGAACCAACCCGAAGCATGATCCACCAATCGAGTCGGATCGTACTCTTTGACCGACTTCGCTGCATCCGCAGATTGAAATTGTCCCCAACTTTCATTGAAGGGAACCCAAACGGCGATACAAGCCGCATTGTATAAATGGTCAATCATACCCTGCAGTTCGCTTCGAAAACGCGCACGGTTTTCCGCATTAGCCCGTCCAAAACGATTCAAGCGGCGTGTGTCATTGCGATGAAAACCAAGCAACATTGACAGCATGGCGACCATTTCTCCGTCGATCAAGCCGCCGTTGGGCATATCCTGCCAGACGATCATCCCCAGCCGATCACAGTGATAATACCAGCGCAACGGTTCCACCTTGATATGTTTACGGATCATGTTACAGCCGATCTGCCGTGTATATTCGATGTCAAACAACATCGCTTCTTCTGACGGTGGCGTATACAGCCCGTCGGGAAAATATCCCTGATCAAGCGGACCATACAAAAACAAGAGCTGACCATTCAGCGCAAAGCGCAGATGTCCCTGCGAATCCCTTACCAAGTCAAACTTACGCATTGCAAAATAACTTCCCACTTCATCCACTATTTGACCATCACAAATCAGTTGGACTCGCAAATCATATAGATATGGATCAGCGGGACACCACACTCTGGGATTGGGAATCGCAAGTCTTACCGTGCTTTGGGGCTGATTGCTGGTCGAGATAATTTTTTCGCCGCCCTGACCTGTTTCTGCCATTACGCTGACGCCTTCTGCTGTGCCTCGAAATTCGACCTCCACTGTGAGTGTTTCAGAGTCAAGGTCAGGCGTAAGTTTCAACGAAGCAATGCTGATTTCAGGCACAACTTCCAACCAGACCGTTTGCCAAATGCCCGAAATCGCCGTGTACCATATTCCTTTTGGATCAAGTACCTGTTTGCCACGCTGCTGCAAACCCGTTTCTGTGGGATCCAAAACTGAAATAAGCAGTTCATTTTCACCAGCAACAAGAGCATCCGTGATATCAAAAGTAAATGGAAGGTATCCACCACGATGTTTGCCGACCTCCTTCCTGTTGACCCACACCGTGCATTCGTCATCCACTGCACCGAAGTGGAGCAGGACCCTTTGTCCTTGCCTGTCTGGGCTGGAAAATAAGCGTCGATACCAAAGGCGTTGATCTGGTCGCAATGGTTTCTGAACTCCAGAAAGCAACGACTCGACTGGATAGGGGACAAGAATTTCCCCATCAAATGTTTTCGGCGCGGAACTGCCTTTTGGCAGAATCGCATAATCCCATAGTCCATTGAGGTTGACCCATTGCGGACGCGTCATCTGTGGACGCGGATATTCGGGTAAAGGAATCGGGGAAGCAGGCGACCAGGGCGTTTTCATTCATTTACCCAAACTGTCATTGTGGACTCGCCGCGATTGCCCCACAAGTGGTAGGGGATAAAGATCAGCGGCTTCCCTGTTTTTGTCTGCCCAACTAATTTTACAATTCCACCAAGCAAGTTGGCGTCGAACACAGACTCAAGAGATGCGGTTTCCATTGCGGCGCTAAAAATATTCACATCCGAATTATCCGTGCTTTCGAGGCAGTACACCAAAGGTCCACGTGTGACAGCGACCTTACCTTGATGTCCTTTGACTTTTGGGTGAGCGTGGCGCAATTGGATGGACATATCGAAATTCAATTCCAAAACATCGCCAGGCGACCATGTCCAATCAACGCAGGAAAACCAACTGGCACGTGGGTCGTAACTTGGGGCGTTTGGTTGAAGCCGGAGTTGAACTGAGTCATAAAGTCCAGTCATGTCAACACAATGCGCAAAATGCTGCTCTTTATTATTTCTGACCATTTGCTCTTCTACCGGCTCATACATATTGACCATCACAGTTGGACTCCAGGAAGGCTCGCGTACATAAAGTTTGAACCTCCTCTTTTCAGATGGATCAATGTGAATTAAAACCTTCCCACTCCACGGCAGTTCGGATTCGATCTTGATCTTCACAGGAATTCCCACATCTACTGTGGTTTCACTGCTGATGTATTGGTGGATGTGGATTTCATCTTTACTTGACGAATAAATATATTTCCCCAAATCAGCCCAAGTGCGCGAAATATTGGACGGACAGCACGGCACGGCATACCAAGGTTTGCGAGTCACGCCGCCGCGACAGGTTAGCGGATTGTTGTAAAAGTAACTCGCGCCATCCAGTCCCATACCGACTGCGGCAGCATTGTACAACTGCCATTCAAGCAGGTCGCTGTATTTGGCTTGATGTGTGATCTGCGCCATTTCCCAGTTCCAGAAGATGCTGGCGAGCGCGGCACAGGTTTCTGTGTAGGCATATTCGGGGTCAAGTTCGTAGTCGTTGCCAAAGCCTTCCATGTCGGGCAGGGAGCCAATTCCGCCGGTGATGTACATACGGCGGGTGACCATGTGTTCCCATGCGCGTTCAAGTGTGGGGATGAAGGTTCTGTCGCCGCTTTCACGGGCAAGCATGGCAATAGCAGTTTCAAGGTACGCAAAGCGGACAGAATGTCCAACTGGAACAGTCTGCTTGCGGACGGGGGTATGTTGCTGAAAATATTTTCCACTCAAAGCGCTGGCATACCAACGCAATTTTGCGTTGGTCGGTTTTTTTGCGGCATTGCCAGGCGGGACCTGAAAAGGCTTGAATTCAGGATACGCCGAAAGATACTCCTGCTTTTTCTGTTGGATAAACTTGCTGCGCTGATCTGCGCTTGAATTCTGACGAATGATGGAAAGCGCGAACAGCGGATTTCGCCCGCGCTGTTCGATGAATTGACGCGCCATTTCGAGATACAGTTTATGATTTGTCACCTGATGCAAACGCAACAAAGCAATCTCGATCTCTTCGTGACCTGGGGTATGGTCTGTTCCCTTGCCGAGGAAATCTTCAACGATTCGGTCAGCGGCGCGGCGGGCAATATCGAGCATGTCTGTGCGGGCGGTGTTTTCAAAATGCGAAACGCCCGCTTCGATCAGATGACCGTGGCAATATAATTCATGTTCGATTTGCAGGTTGGTCCAGCGCGTATCGGGAAAGTGGATTTGGTTGTAGGTGAAGAGATAGCCATCGGGCATTTGGGCGCGCGCTAAAAGGGCGATCAATGCGTCCATAACCGTAGCAAGCTGGGGTGTAGGAAATGAGGCGTAAATCCGAGACGCCGCATCCAGCCATTTGTAGGCATCTGAATCGGCGAAGAACCAACCTTCGCGGAGTCCATCCACATCCCCTGCGGCAATGCGGAAATTTTCGATGCAACCTGACGCTTCAAGTTGTTCCCATTGATGGAAGATCGCGCCGCGGGCGTTGACTTCGAGATGGTCGTGCCAAAAACCAGAAGTGATCTTTGAAATCATTTTTTATCGTTGATGAAGAAAAGCGGAATGAGCGCAAGCAAACTGATGACTGACCCAACCTGAAAGATGATCGGCACGGGCACGAATCCAGACTGACCGTTGAGCGTGGTCGGGATGCCGAAGTTTTGAATCAGCGTCGAGCCGATCCACGGACCGATGACCATTGGAATGGCAATCCAAAAGATCATGCGGATGCCGAGGAACTTGCCGCGATTCTGTTCGGGCAGCAGGTCTTTGAGCCAGGCTACTGAGGCAATGCTCATTGCAACTGAAAATCCCTGCCATAGCAAACCTGTCAACGACAGCATGGGCAAACTCTTGACCAGCGAGAGCAAAATGCCGCCGAGACTACTGACGATGGTGGCGAAAAAGATCATATTGCGTTTGTTCCATTTGTCTGCAAGCAGCCCAAATGGAATCGCGAAGATCGCGCTTCCCAACATGACCGCGCCGCCGATGATGCTGAATTCGGTTTTTGTGACGCCGATATAATTTTCAAGATAAATGATGAGATAAGGCAGGGAGACTTGCATACCGATACTGCTCAACATAATGAAAAGCAATATGATGAACAGTGCGCGATTATCCTTTAATGTGTTTACATCGAATAAGTCAGCAAACTCGGAAAGGAAAGAGCGTTGGGGTTCAACGCTTTCAGGTGGCAGCGGAACGTCTTGAAGCAGACTGCCCGCCACAAGCCCAACCAGAATGACGATTCCACCTAATGTGTAGAAGAAAATGAAATAGCCGAGGCGGTCGATCAACATGCCTGCCGCGACCATCGCCACGATTTGTGCGATGAAGACGCTTAAGTTAAGGACGCCCTCGACTCGTCCGCGCGTTTCGCTGGTGGCGATGTCGGTCGTCCAGGCATTGAAGGCTGCGTCGTTGGCTGTGGAGCCAAAGAAGGTCATGATCGAATCTGCAATCACGACCATGATGATCGCAATGCTGGTGATTTTGACGTAAGCAACGGTTGGAAATAAAACGGTTGAAAGTCCCCACAGAATGTAACCAAACAAAATAAATGGACGACGCCTGCCCCAACGTGAGCGCGTGCGGTCGCTGAACGTGCCCATCAATAGAGTTGTCAGTGTGGCAGTAATTGCGCTGACCGCCACCATCCATGCCACAGGGCGCGGATCGGGCGTGATGGTGTCATAGACAAAGGTGTTGAACCAGGAATTTTCAACAGCCCATGCAATCTGACCAGTCAGTGCAAGAGCAAACATGACAAACCAGGTACGGGACGAAAGGCGGGGTGAAGAAGAATTTTTCATGGCACTCTTTCACGAGGGATAAATGAAAAGGGGTACTATGGTATTTTACCCTCAACCCATAATTGTTTGGGAGCAGAAAAATAGGCAAAACCCTTCTCTGGCTCCAAGAGCGCATCAAACACTTAACCAACCAGATCGGTTTTGCCTGGTGTTTCTTTCCCATTTTACGAAGTTCTGAAAATAAGCCCTTCGTATCATTCAGCCTGATACGCTTTTGCGCTGGCATTGGGAACTACTTGGGTACCTTCTCAAAAATACGGGAAAACGCGACTGTCACCTACTTACCCCGAAATATTGAGATGATTCTATCGGCAGATGAAAAAAATCATTTTGAACCACTAAGACACAGGGGCACGGAGGTTTTTATTACTTTTCTCGGTGTCTCCTCCTCCCCCAAGTGGCGGAGACAAACTCTCCCCAACCGATGGATGTGGATGAGGAGCGGGCACCGTACAATAGGAAGGCACAAGAAGAATTAACTTTTGTGTATCAAAAAAGGAGCCTTCTAT
>JAIFKY010000218.1 GCA_020049345.1 Anaerolinea sp. | reverse complement strand
CGGCGGGACCGATTCGCACGTTGGCGGCAGCGGGCGTGGGCGGCTTCCGCGATATGTACAAACACTTCGCAGACGTGGCTCCCATGCGCGAAAACGTCACCATTGACGATGTGGGCAACTCGGCGGTGTTCCTTGCTTCTGATTTGTCATCACATATCACCGGTGAGGTTTTGTACGTGGACTCAGGCTTTAATACGCTTGGGGTGCAGATTAGTGAGAAGAGTGAGTAGGGAATAGTAATTGGGGATTAGTAATTGGGCGGGTTGCGCTTTGGCGCAATATCCGCCCTTTTTGTTTTCTACGGTAAAATTACTTTAATATGTTCAAACGCAACACCACACCCACTGAAACAACATCCCAGCCTGTGCAAGCCGTCGAGCGCATCACCTCGGTGCTTGGTTCGGGCGTTATTTGGCACGGAAGTATCAACGGATCGGGCGGCGTCCGCATTGAGGGCGCGTTCGAAGGCGAGATCGCCATGCGCGGCATGTTGGTCGTCGGCGAAACGGGGCGTGTCACCTGCCAGAACGTGCGCGCCAACACGGTCATCGTGGCGGGCGCGGTGCGCGGCAACATTACCACCCAAAAACTGGAAATCCGCGCCTCTGGGCGCGTCTGGGGGGACGTGGTGACCACTGCATTCGTGACCGAGGAAGGCGCATTCCTGCGCGGTCAAATCCGGATGGAAGAAACGGTCGAACTGGACCTAGAGCCTGCTCCCGAGTCCACGCCTTCGGAGGCAGCCCAAGCAGAGTCCATCGCCGCGACGCCGATCCAAATTCCTGAGCCAACTGCCCCAACAGCGGATGCAACCCAAAGATTATTCCGAAAGAAAAAAGGCGAATAAAAAAATATAGACCCTAAAGGTCTTGAAGACCTTTAGGGTCTTTTTACAAGATTATGAAATATCAAAACCTCCACATCCAAACCCAACGTGAATTTCCAAACAACGCGCGGACAGCAGGCTTCGGCTGGCTTGTCCGCGCGGGATATTTGACGCGTGAAAATCAACTTCTGCCGCTTGGGGAATTGGCAATTTCGCAATTGCACGCAAAGCGATCAGCGGATGTATTGACTCTTCTTCCTGCTATTTCAAACGAACGCGAAACCTTCCTCCCGCTCGAATTTGGTTCAACGGAAGTTATCCACTGTCCGGCGTGTAACTACATTGAGCGGATTGAACTTGCTCAATTCAAGAAGACACCGTTTTCAACGGAACAATCGCTTCCAACCGAAAAATTATTGACGCCAGATTGTCACACCATCGAAGCGCTGGCAAACTTCCTGAACCTTCCCAAAGAGAAAACCGCCAAAGCCCTGATGTATACGCGCCCAGCGGATAATCAATTTGTCTTCGTCGTTGTGCGCGGAGATATGACCCTAAGCGAAGCAAAACTCAAGAACGCAGTTGGTGAAGTCCGCATGGCTACAGCAGAAGAAATCTCAAACGCAGGCGCGGCGGCAGGCTACGCATCACCTGTGGGATTGAACGCGAAGCGCGCGCTGATTGTTGTGGACGATCTAATTCCACAGTCATCCAACCTGGCGGCGGGCGCAAACGAAACGGGTTATCACCTGCTCAACACAAACTGTGGACGGGATTATTCGCCCGCAATCGTCGTGGATTTAATCCAAGCCAAAGCGGGCGATGCCTGCCAAAAGTGTGATAATCCGCTTTCAGTTGTTGCCACACTTGAGTTGGCATCTCACCCTGAACTTCATTTTGAAAATATCCTGCTTGCCCTTGCCGAAACCCATCACGACGACAAAGGACTTACCCTGCCCAAGTCCGCGGCGCCGTTCGATGTGTACCTGATGCAAATTACAGGCAAACAACTCGACACCCGCGCCAAAGCCGAAGAAATCTACAACGACCTGCAATCCGCTGGCATTTCAGTTTTATTCGATGACCGCGACGAACGCGCAGGAGTCAAATTCAACGACGCGGATTTGATCGGGTGTCCGATCCGAATTACAGTCGGTGAAAAAGCGCTTCAAAACGGAATGGTAGAATTGAAACCACGCAAGGAAAAAGAAAACAAACTTGTTGCGCTTGAAAAAATAATTGAGGAAATATCGTAGGGGCGGATCGCGATCCGCCCCTACCCCCATAAACCCTATGAAAATTCAAATGTCCTCCCCCGATTTGAACGACGCCGACCGTCAGGCTGTGATCAATGTCATCAACACGCCCATTTTGAGCATGGGCAAATATACTAATGATTTCGAGAAAGCCTTCTGCGACCTGACAGGCGCGAAGCACGCCATCGCTGTCAACTCTGGCACAGCCGGACTGCACCTGTGCGTCCGCGCGGCGGGGATTGGCGCAGGCGACTTGGTCATCACCACGCCGTTTTCGTTCGTGGCTTCGTCGAATGCGCTGTTGTTTGAAGGTGCGATTCCCGTTTTCGTGGATATTGATCCGAAGACGGGAAACATCAACCCTGAGTTGGTTGCGGACGCGGCGAGGAATATTGAGAAATATTTGCCTCGGCGCTTCAACTTCGCTCAGCGCGGAAAACTAAAAGCCATTCTTCCTGTGGACGTTTTCGGTCAGCCCGCGGATATGGACGCGATTAACGCCGTTGCCAAAGAACACGGATTAGCCGTCATCGAAGATTCTTGCGAGGCTTTGGGTGCAACGTACAAAGGCAAGCACGCTGGCACGCTTGGCGAATTTGGCGTGTTCGCGTTTTATCCAAATAAACAGATCACCACTGGCGAAGGCGGAGTCATCATCACCAGTGACGATAAAGCCGCACATTTTATGCGCGCCTTACGCAATCAAGGACGCGCGCCTGGCGATACCTGGCTGCAACATACGCACCTCGGCTACAACTACCGCATTGATGAAATGTCCGCGGCGATGGGCGCTTCACAAATGTCGAGGCTAGATGAAATCCTCTCAAAACGGGAACAGGTTGCGGCGTGGTACGAGGCGAGACTATCTCAAATTGCGGGAGTCGAAATCCCATTCATTGAATCCTTCACGACGCGCACATCCTGGTTCGTCTATGTAATCCGCTTTGATAAAAAAATCAACCGCGACGATATGGCAAAGCGTCTCGACGCGCGCGGCATTCCTGTGCGCCCGTACTTTTTGCCGATCCATTTACAACCGTACATGGTTGAAAAATTTGGCGGGCGCGAGGGAGATTTCCCCGTAACCGAAGACCTCGGCAAACGCGGACTCGCCATCCCCTTCAGCGGCGTGATGACGGAAGAAGAAGTTGACTATGTTTGCAACATCATCCGCGAGGAACTAACGTTAAACGTTTAACGTTTTTATTATGAACGTCGGACACTTTCCCCCACCCAGACGGCGCGGCTTGATCATCCACAGCGCGATCATCGTTGTGCTGGCGATCATTGCTGTGATTGGGTTTATCAACATCACACGCGCAGATGTGGGTCCTGCTTTTTTGATCTCGCTGTTGGTTGCGCTGGCAGCCTTTGCGCCGATCCCATTTCTTGTGTATCGCACATATTCCCTGTGGCGCGCTGATTATTACCTTGACCGAGACAGCCTAGCCATCAACTGGGGCTTGCGCGTGGAAGATATTTCACTGAGCGATATTGAGTTTATCCGCTCTGTAGACGATCTGACCACTCCGCTCTCACTGCCGCGCTTGCGCCTTCCAGGCGGATTGCTCGGAATGCGCCGACATCCAGACTTGGGCGTGGTGGAATTTCTTGCATCCGACGCGAAGAAACTTTTGCTCGTGGCAACTGCCAAACGCGTGTTTGTTATTTCTCCCGATAATCCCGCAGGGCTGACGCAAACTTTTGCGCGCGCCACTGAAATGGGAAGCCTGACGCCCGTTGAATCAAAATCGGTTTATCCATCTTTTGTGGTCACACAGGCTTGGGAAAGCGGATTGGCGCGTTATCTTTGGTTGACCACGCTTTTTCTAAACTTGGGTTTATTCGTTTGGGTCAGCCTCATCATTCCCTCCACTCCAATTGTGGCGCTGGGTCCGCAATTTGTGGGCAGTGTGCTTGAAACAGTTCCATCATCACAGCTGATTATTTTCCCGATTGCCAGTCTTTTACTTTCTGTGGCGGGCTGGATTGCGGGCTTATATTTTTATCGCTGGGAAAAACAACGCGCGCTGGCATTCATCGTCTGGGGATCAAGCATGTTGATGAGTTTC
The DNA here is from genome assembly GCA_020049345.1 of Anaerolinea sp. Lineage (GTDB taxonomy): Bacteria > Chloroflexota > Anaerolineae > Anaerolineales > Villigracilaceae > Villigracilis. Next base: position 2,230 of record JAIFKY010000218.1, on the reverse strand, counting down.
TTATTTTTGCTGGCAGTGCTTTTCATTATCACAACTCCTGTATAAAAGGGTCAAAGGTCGAAAGTCAAAAGTCGTAAGTTTGACCTTCGACTTTTGACTTTCGACTCAAATAACATGCAACTACTCCTCGGTTTCCTCTTCGCAATTCTCATCGCCTTCCTCGCGTATCGCGCCCATAGCCTGAACAAAAGCGGAGCCATTGCCGCAGTCGTCACAGGCACGATCATCTTCGGCATCGGAGGCTTGGATTGGGCAATTTTATTGCTCACATTTTTTATCACATCCTCGGCGTTGAGCCGCGCCTTCAAAAAACGCAAGCAGGGGCTTGATGAAAAATTTTCAAAGGGACATGAACGCGACGCGGGTCAGGTCTTTGGCAACGGCGGAGTCGCCACCGCATTCGCCGCGCTTCACTTCTTCTTTCCCGATTCGCCCTTGCCCTGGATCGGATTCGCCGCCGCCCTCGCCGCGGTCAACGCCGACACGTGGGGCACCGAACTCGGCGTGCTGAATCCCAACTCCCCGCGCATGATCACCGACCTGCGAAAAGTAGTGGAAAAAGGCACCTCGGGCGGAATCTCATTGATCGGCACACTCGCCGCCCTGGCAGGGTCAGCCTTAATCGGCATTCTCGCCGCCCTTCTTTTCCCAATCCCCAATCCCCAATTACCACTCACCAATTACTTTCTACTTATTACTTTTTCTGGTCTCGCTGGCGCGCTCTTCGACTCATTCCTCGGCGCGACAGTCCAAGCTATGTACTTCTGCCCCACCGACAACAAGGAGACCGAGAAACATCCGCTCCACACTTGTGGCACACCCACCGTCCACATCCGCGGCTGGAAGTGGCTCGATAACGACTGGGTCAATTTTTCCTGCGGCGCGTTTGGGGTGCTGGTGGCGATAATTTCAAGCGTGCTATAATCGCGTTTACCATGAGAATTGCAGTTGACACATCCGCCATTATTGCAGTCATTGCTGATGAGCCAGAACGAGCTAAATTAATTGAGCTAACGAGAGGCTCAACAATTGTCGTACCGCCGTCGGTCAAATGGGAAATTGGCAATGCGTTTTCCGCAATGATGAAAAGAACGCGAGTCAGCCTGGATCAAGCCATTGAAGCCATTGAAATTTACCAGGAAATTTCAATGGAAATCATTGACGTGAACTTAAAGGACGCGATTCAGCTTGCAGGAAAATATAATATATACGCCTACGACGCATACATCCTTCAGTGCGCAATTGAAAATAATGTTCCGCTTATCTCACTCGATAAAAGTCTGGTTGATATTGCCAAACGAGAAGGTATCCAAATTATAGAGGTATGACCATGATGATCTACACATCCTCTGAAGTTCAAAAACAATTTTCAACTTTACTCAAAAAAGCGCTGAGTGAAGGGCTGATTAAGTTTAAAACAAAAGACGGTCAGATATTCATTATCCACCCCGAAATACCACCCAAGGTATCTCCATTTGAAGTACGAAGTATGAAACTGTCGATCACAAAATCGGATATTTTAGAAGCAATTCACGAAAGCAGAGCAAGATATTCGTAGACTCCAAAGCCCTGACACGAAATCCTGTCGGGGCTTTTTCAAATCCACCCCATGACCATCCACATCCGCCCATTAATCTCATCCGACACAAATTTCATCGAATCACTGATTCCCCGCTTTTCAGAATTTGACCTGCCCGCATGGCGTCAACGGGATGAGATTGATAGCACCAATCTCTCCACTTTGAAAAAGGCAATGGAAACGCCAGAGGCTGGCTCTGCAATTTACATCGCCGAAGATGAAACGGGCAAACGCGCGGGTTTCATCCACCTCCAAACCCAAACTGATTATTTCAACAACAAAAAGGTCGGCTACATTTCAGACCTTGCCGTGGACTCTGCTTTTGAAGGTCAAGGAGTCGGGCGCATCCTGCTCGACAAAGCCGAAGAATGGGCACGCGCGGAAGGATGTCATCTGCTTTCGTTGTATGTTTTCTCAAACAATTCACACGCCAGAAAAATTTATGAAAAACTTGGCTTCAACGAAGAAGTCACAAAGTATGTCAAACCACTAAAATAACAAGGAACACAATGCCCACTTCCAAACCCATCCTCGTCACAGGCGCCAGCGGATTTGTCGCCCTGCACACCATCATCCAACTTTTGCAACAAGGTTACAACGTCCGCGCCACTTTGCGGACTCTTTCGCGCGAAGCCGAAGTCCGCGAGATCA